>NZ_VOQX01000131.1:0-9745 GCF_016643525.1 Pantoea sp. Morm
CTGGCTGCGGCATATTCGTGATGAAGTCGCTCGCGCTGCCGCGCAGCAGCTGCCGTGGCAGCGTGTGCTTGATGAGGTGCGTGTGCAGGGACAAGCCATCTGGCAGTCACTCCCGCTGCCTGAACAGCGACGCTTTGCGCGTCATCTGCGTTCATGGTGGGATGTGCATCGCTATCGCATTGCCCCGCAGGTCGCCGCCGTCATCGCCCGGCGACAGCAGCAAGGTAGCCTGCAGGTGTTGGCCGCTCGCCTCGTGGCGATTCACACTCACCCGCAGCAGCTGGAAATCACCCTGCGTCAGCGCGATGGCACCCGGCAAAATCATGTGCTGGATAAACTGATTGTCACGACCGGACCGGGACATGAAGCGCTGACGTCCAGCCAGCCGCTGCTGCAATCGCTCAGCGAGCAGGGCCTGATCCGCGCCGATGCGCTCGGCTTCGGCATTGATGTGGATGATCGCTCGCGCACCCTCAACCGGTCCGGTCAGCCCAACGCACGCCTGTTTGTCGTGGGCCCGGCGGCGCGCGCCCGCTTTGGCGAGCTGATGGGGTTGCCGCAGGTGGCCGATCACGCGGCCGCCGTAGCGGATGAAATTCTTAAGGTATTGCCTGTCGCTCACGCTGAGCGATGTCCCCCTTCCGCCTCCTGAACACTCAACATCCTGATAATTAACTGACGAACGCCGGGTCGCTGCACGATCACGGCCTCGCTATGGAGATTGCTATGCCATCGCAACGCGAAATACGCCTGAATGCCTTTGATATGAACTGTGTCGGTCACCAGTCGCCCGGACTCTGGGCCCATCCCCGTGACCGCTCCTGGCAGTATAAAGATCTGGAATACTGGGTTGATTTGGCGCGCCTGCTGGAGCGCGGCAAGTTTGACGGCCTGTTCATAGCCGATGTGCTCGGCATTTACGATGTGCTGAACGGCAACGGTGACGCGGCGATACGCCAGGCCACTCAGGTGCCGGTGAACGATCCGCTGGCGTTGATTACGCCGATGGCGCTGGTCACAGAGCACCTCGGTTTCGGCTTAACCGCCTCGCTGTCGTTTGAGCATCCTTATCCGTTCGCGCGCCGTTTGTCGACGCTGGACCATCTGACCAAAGGCCGCATTGGCTGGAACATCGTTACCTCCTATCTGGAGAGCGGCGCGCGCAACATTGGTCATAAAGCGCAAACCGATCATGACAGCCGCTATGACTATGCCGATGAGTACCTGCAGGTGGTCTATAAACTGCTGGAAGGCAGCTGGGAGCAGGATGCGGTGCTGCGCGATCGTCAGCGTCGTATTTTCAGCGATCCCAGCAAAATCCATCCGATTAACCATCAGGGTACCTTCTTTAACGTACCGGGCATCCACCTGTGTGAACCCTCGCCGCAACGCACGCCAGTGCTGTATCAGGCCGGTGCATCGAGCCGCGGCAAACAGTTTGCGGCTGAGCACGCAGAATGTGTGTTTGTCGCCGCGCCGTCCAAAGTGCTGTTAAAGAAAACCGTGGCCGATATCCGGCGTCGTGCAGCCGAAGCCGGTCGCGATCCGCGTAGTATTTTGATCTTCAACCTGCAGACGGTGATTGTCGGTGAAACCGATCGGGCGGCACAGGCGAAGTGGCAGGAGTATAAAAACTGGGTCAGCTACGAAGGCGCGCTGGCGCTGGTCTCTGGCTGGACCGGCATCGACTTTGGACAATATCAGCCGGACCAGGTGCTGAAATACCTGCACACCAACGCCATTCAGTCAGCGGTTGAAACCTTCTCTACTGCCGATCCCGATCGTCAATGGACGGTGAAAGCGCTGGCTGACTGGGTGGGCATCGGCGGTTTTGGCCCGCTGCTGGTGGGTAGTGCGGCAACGGTGGCGGATGAGCTGCAGAGCTGGGTAGAAGAGACTGACGTGGATGGTTTCAACCTGGCGTATGCGCTGACCCATGAAACCTTTGAGGATGTGGTCGAGCTGCTGATTCCGGAGCTGCAAAAACGCGGCGTTTACAAACAGGATTACGCCGCGGGCACGCTACGCGAGAAGCTGTTTGCCGCCGGGCCGCAGCTCAGCGCGCCGCATCCGGGTGCTGGCTATCGCGTACGCAGCGCGCAGCAGCAGGAGGTCATATGATCGAAATCAAGCGCCTGAGTAAACACTACCGTGCGCCGGACGGTCGCGTCACCGACGTGCTGAAAAACATCACGCTGCAGGTGCCGGAAGCCAGCATCACCGCGGTGGTCGGACCGAGCGGTGCCGGAAAATCTACGCTGGCGAAATGCATCAGCCTGCTGGAGCAGCCGAGCGGCGGCAGCATCCGGGTTAACGGCAGCGACTTATCCCGGCTGGATGGCGAAGCGCTGCGCCGCGCGCGTCGCGCTATCGGCACGGTATTTCAGTCTTCCGCGCTGCTGCAGCGTAAAAGTGCCTGGGAAAATATCGCGCTGCCGCTGCGCTATCTCGGTGTGGTCGAGCGCGATATCCGCGCCCGCGTCGGCGAGCTGCTGGAGAGTGTCGGACTGAGCCACAAAGCCAGCGCCTTTCCCACCCAGCTCTCCGGTGGGCAGCGGCAGCGCATCGGTATTGCCCGCGCGCTGGCGCTGCGTCCCTCTGTACTGCTGGCCGACGAAGCCACCTCCGGCCTCGATCCGGAAGCGACGGTCACCATCCTTGAGCTGCTGAAAAAACTGCGTGACGACTACCGGCTGGCAATCGTGCTGATCACCCATGAAATGGATGCCGTACGTCAGGCGGCGGATGCGGTTGCCGAGATTCGCGATGGAGAGATAGTGCAGTATGGCACCGTCAGTGCGCTGCTGGCACAGCCGGACAGCGCGCTCGGCCAGCGGCTGCTGCCGCTGACGGCACAAGTCAGTGATGCCGGACTGGTGCTGCAGCTTAGCTACCGTACCGATGTCGCGGTGGCCAGCGACTGGATTTCGCGCATCAGCCAGCAGTTCGCTTTAAAGGTGGATCTGCTGGGTGCGCATGTCGAGCGGGTCAATGGCATCCAGGCCGGACGGTTGCAGGTGGGCATTCATTTTCAGCAGGAGCAGGTGCCGCTGGCACGGTTGCTGACGCAGCTGGAGCAGTATGGCCTGGCGGCCAGCGTTGCTGTCAGCATGCCGCCCTTGCGGGAGGCGGTATGAGCGTATCCGTGATAAGCCAGGACACGCCCTGGCCTGAAATTCCGGCACTGATGCTGCCAGCGCTGGGTGAAACCGCGCTGATGGTTGCCATTGTGATGCTGTTTGTGGTGAGCCTCGGTGGCGTGGTTGGCGTGGTGCTGTTTAACACCTCGCCGCGCGGACTGTTTCCGCAGCGCGGCGTGCATCGGGTGCTGAGCTGGATCGTCAATATGGGGCGCTCGTTACCGTTTCTGGTGCTGATGGCGGCCATCATTCCGTTTACCTTCTGGCTCACCGGCACCACCATCGGCATTCCGGCGGCGGTGGTACCGATGATCGCCGCCGGGATTCCTTTCTTTGGCCGTCTGGTCGACAACGCATTACGCGAGCTGCCCGGAGAAGTTACCGCCGTGGGGCTGGTGTGCGGCGGTTCGCGCTGGCAGATCATCCGCTCCGCCCAGCTGAGTGAAGCGCTGCCGGCGATTGTCGCAGCCATCACGCTCAACCTGATCTCCATGATTGAGTACTCGGCCATCGCCGGCACCATTGGCGCTGGCGGCATTGGCTACCTGGCGGTGGTGTATGGCTATCAGCGGTTCGATAACCACATCATGATCGCCACCATCGTGGTGTTAATTGCACTGATTCAGACCATTCAATTTTTCGGCGACCGGCTGGTTGCGGCCTTGCGCCATCCTCAGGGGACATCGTTATGACAACACAAGAGTTTGAATTACGTAAAACACGCCGCTGGCCGTGGCTGCTGCTGATTATAGTGGTCATTTTGCTGGCCGCCGCTGGCTGGTTCTGGCGCAGCCAGCAGCCGCAGGCGGTAGTGTTTGGCACCACGCTGAAAGTGCATTATGAGCCGGCAATGGCCGGTGAACAGAAGCTGATCGACTATGTGGGTGAGCATATCGCGCCGGACTACGGCCTGAAGCTGGAGGCGGTCGGTGTGCAGGATCCGGTGCAGGCGGACCGTGCGGTAGCAGAAGGGCAGTATGCTGCGACGGTCTATCAGCATCAGTGGTGGCTGAAGCAGGTGGTCGATGCTAACGGCTTCCAGCTCACTTCCAGCCTGCCTCTGTTCCAGTGGGCTTTTGGTATTTACTCCGATCGCTACCACTCGGTGGCGGATCTGCCGCAGGGCGCAACCATTGTGGTGCCCGACGATGGGGCGAATCAGGGCCAGGCGCTCTGGCTGCTGGCGCGTCAGGGATTGATCACCCTCGATCCAACGGTAGAACCGCGCACCGCCAAACTGAAAAACATTGTCGGTAATCCGCACGGTTTCGTGTTCAAAGAGCTGGATCTGCTGACCATGCCGCGGGCGCTTAATTCGGTCGATGCGGCAATTGGTTATGTGTCGCAGTTTGACGCCGGTAAAGTCCCGCGTGACAAAGGTATTCTGTTCCCGCCCGCGCCGCGCACCTTTGCCTCGCAGCTGGTGATCGGTACGCCTTACCTGGAGCAGGAGAACATCGTCAAACTCAGGCAGGCTTTTGCCGATCCGCGCGTACAGCAGTGGCTTAAAACCACCGATGACCCGCTGGTCAAAGGCGTGCTGGTGCCGGTTTCTGCTGAATAACTTTACTGCCGAATACGCTACCCGGACCCGCACTGCGCGTCCGGGTTTTAGTGTTGGTATCTTTATTATCTTATTGATTATATTGTAATTAATAGCAAATATTGTTGCTTTGGTTCCCTGCATAAAGCGCTTATAACCACCTCACCTGCACAACAAAAACAGACGTGAGGCGTTATGAGTACTCTTCCTTTAGAAAACACCTTGCCGGCTTCTCAACCGGTACGTTCGGTCAGTGATGTGGCAAGGCTGATCAACACCCGCAGTAGCAAAAACAACTATGCGCGCATGATTGTGTTTCTCGCGTTGGGTGGCGTGTTCCTCGACGCCTACGACCTGACCACACTGTCGTACGGCATCGATGACGTGGTGCGCGAGTTCCAGCTATCGCCGTTCACCACCGGGCTGGTCACCTCATCCATCATGGTTGGCACCATTGTCGGCAACCTGATTGGTGGCTGGCTGACGGATAAGTACGGCCGCTATTCGGTGTTCATGGCCGACATGCTGTTTTTTGTCGTATCGGCGATTGCGGCGGGCTTAGCGCCCAACGTCTGGGTGCTGATTGGCGCGCGTTTCCTGATGGGCATTGGCGTGGGCATCGATCTGCCGGTGGCGATGTCTTATCTGGCGGAATTCTCTAAATTTGCCGGCAAAGGCAACAAAGCCGCACGGCTCGCGGCCTGGTGCCCGATGTGGTATGCGGCTTCCACTGTGTGTTTCCTGCTGATTTTTGGCCTCTATTTTCTGCTGCCTGAAGATCATCTCGACTGGCTGTGGCGCGCCTCGCTGCTGTTTGGCGCGGTACCTGCGCTGTTGATCATCGCGGTGCGCAGTAAGTTCATGAATGAATCACCGTTGTGGGCCGCGAATCAGGGCGATCTGACCTCGGCGGTGCGTATCCTGCGTGATTCGTACGGTATTCATGCACACGAAGCAGAACCGGAAACGCCACCCGCGGCGGCGGCGCCGAAGGTGAGTTTTCGCGTACTGTTCCAGAAGCCGTGGCGTGAACGCACCCTCGTTGCCGGCGTAATGAATATCTGTATTTCGTTTGAGTACACCGCCATCGCCTTCTTCCTGCCGTCGATACTGGCGCAGTTTCTTGGTGCCGGCGTGTTCGAGACCATCTCAGCTTCGCTGGGACTAAACGCACTGTTTGCCTTTACCGGCGGGCTGCTGGGGATGCGCCTGGCGTGGAAATATCCGTCACGCCACGTGGCGATCGCTGGCTTTGCGCTGCAGTTTTTTGCTCTGGTGGCGCTGGCGTTGATTGGCCACCCGCAGGCGCTGGTGGGCATCGTATTCGCGGTGCTGATGCTCGGGCTGTGGCTGTTTGCCGAAGGATTCGGGCCGGGCGCGCAGCTGATGGTCTATCCGGCGCTCTCGTATCCTACCTCGATTCGTGCGACCGGCGTCGGCTTTAGCCGTGCGCTGTCGGGCATCGGCAGTGCGCTGGCGCTGTTCATTCTGCCGATTCTGCAGGCGGCGCTCGGCACCAACATGTTCTGGGTGGTATCGCTGGCCGCCATCATTCCGATCTTTTTCCTGCTGGCGGTGCGTCACGAACCGACCCGCCACGACATCGACGATCTTTCCCCTCAGGAGTAAAACATGAGCATTCTCTCTACCGGTACTGACTATGACACGCTGGCGGCGCACTTCCGACCGCTGTTTGCCCGCATCGCGGCGGGCGCGGCGGAACGCGAGCGTACGCGTACCTTACCTTATGAACCACTGCAGTGGCTGAAGGAGGCCGGCTTTGGCACGGTGCGTATTCCACAGCAAAAAGGTGGCTGGGGCGCCTCGCTGCCGCAGCTGTTTCAGCTGTTGATTGAGCTGGCGGAAGCGGATTCCAACCTGCCGCAGGCGCTGCGCGCACACTTTGCTTTTGTCGAGGACCGGCTCAACCAGCCGGACAATGCGGAGCGCGATGCGTGGTTTCGCCGTTTTGTTGATGGCGAGCTGGTGGGCAGCGGCTGGACGGAGATTGGCAACGTCAGGCTAGGCGACGTGATCACCCGCGTCACGCCTGCCGCCAATGGCTGGACGCTGAATGGCGAGAAGTTTTACAGCACCGGTGCGCTGTTCGCCGACTGGATAGATGTTTACGCGCGTCGCGATGACAATCAGGGTGACGTGATCGCGCTGGTGAATACGCATCAGCCGGGCGTTACGCGCGAAGATGACTGGGACGGATTTGGCCAGCGCCTGACTGGCAGCGGCACGACGCGCTTCGAGCACGCGCATGTGGAGACGCAGCACGTGTATGATTTTGCCACGCGCTTCCGTTATCAGACCGCGTATTACCAGCACGTGTTGCTGGCGACGCTGGCGGGCATTGCGCGCGCGGTGGCGCGGGACGGCGCGGCAGCCGTTGCCGCACGCAACCGCGTTTACAGTCACGGCAACGGAGCTACCTCGCGGCAGGATGCGCAGGTGCTGCAGGTGGTAGGCGAGATCACCAGTCTGGCATTTGCCGTCGAAGCCACGGTGATTCGCGCAACCCATTCACTGCAATCAGCGTATGAAGCGCACGTCAGTGCCGATGAAGCGGCCATCGCCGCCATCAACAACCTGGCGGAAGCCGAGGCCGGACAGGCGCAGGTGATCGCCAGCGAGCTGGTGCCGCGTGCTGCCACTGAATTGTTTAATGCGCTTGGCGCGTCGGATACGCGCGTCAGCAAAGCGCTGGATCGTCACTGGCGCAATGCGCGCACCGTCTCGTCGCATAACCCGGTGATCTACAAAGCGCGCGACATCGGTGACTGGAAAGTCAACGGCACGCCGCCAACCGGCATCTGGCAAATCGGCAGGGGAGAGGGGTAACCAGCCTTGATGAGCAAACGGCGCCGTTTAATGGCGCAGAATCCGGCTGCGTCATGGAATTAGCACCTCATAAGCCGCAACCCGGCGGCTTAAGAGCGGTATTCAATAATATTGAAACCTTCATCAGCCGCTGGTGCTGAGAAATAACGGCTTATGATTTCAAACTGTTCATCTGAAGCGGCAAAATCGTGAGTGCCGGCTGCGTTACGGGCACGTAATCGGCTCTTACACACCTCATCAGGGACGTTAAGGAAATGCAGGTGGTTAGCAGCCCCTGATGCTTTAATGATACTCATCATCCATTCACGACTGGCGGGTGTATTAGCCGGAAAATCCAGGACTACCGACATCCTCGCGTTAAGTAATGACACCAGATGCGGTTTCATGGCATTTCTGAGCTTAGAGGAATACTGCACGTAATCCGCGACCGTGTGCATTTCATCGGCATAGAGCGCTGCAAGCCAGCGATCCTCACTGATAATGAGAGTATGTGGTGCAGCGCCTAATTTTGCGGATAACGTAGATTTACCCGACGCAATTTTTCCACATAACAGGTGAAGCGTGGCTTTTTCAGGTGATGCGACATCGGTGGTGTTCATGGCTGACCTCACTGGTTGATTACCGGTAAGGCCCGCCTTACCGGCGGGAAAATGGCAAACGTTATCCCACCTGAACATGCAAGGTGATAATAATGATTGCGGAAGACAGGGCTGAGCAAGTTTTCATCGTTTTAAACTAACAGGTTAAGTCTCAATAATCACCTGATGCTTTGCTTTAGCTGTGATGGCAGCGTGTTGTTGATAACGGAGTTCGCAGGGGGTAGGGCCGTTTGGTGCCGGGAGCGGACATTGTTCATGTGTCAGGCAGGTATCTCAGGGACAGATTATCCCCGGATGGCTGGCTTAATTTCTGTTAAAGATTTCACACCCACAGGCCGATAAAAACAGGAGCGACAGAAACGTAAGGAGATGCGCATGTATGGAAAACTGGTCATTACGGGAATAATAGTAACGTTGTTAAGTGGATGTTCGGCTGGGTTTAGGCCTTCTCTGGAAGACTATAAAGGTTCAGATGCAGCCAGGGTTCGTGCTGCATCTGAGGGCAATACAGCCCTGCAATTTTACGAAAAACAACCGAGTGGCTGTTATAAAAAAGTTTTAGAGCGCCGGGTTACGGCTGGTCTGGCTATTCTCGGTATTCCTGTGTCAGGAAATAAGAAAATCGGAATGCCAGAATCAAGTAACAATAAAGGGGCTTTCATAAATGAATTTACGATCAAGCCGGGGCAACTGATAAGTATAATTCATTACTGGACTCAGCCGGGCTACTACCAAAATACAGAACGATCTGTCTCCACCAGATTCATTCCTCAGCCAAATCATGATTACGATATCGTCGTCACTGGCTCAGAATTTGGCGGGGATAGCGTATCGGTGAGAGATCTGGATCCAGGCGCTAAGATTGTTGGATGGGAAGGCAATTACTGCCCCTCCGGTATATTTGATTAATTGCATGACGCTGGTCACCGTTTGTACGCCTAAGCCCACCCTGGAGTGGGCTTTTTCATGTGGTACTCAAACCAGGCAGAGGTTGGGGACAATAGCTGTTACGGGATTCAGTGCAAGGCTAAGTCAGCGTAGCGGTGTGGTGCGCCAGGGGTCTGGAAGAAGGCAGAGATAAAAGACGTTTAGCGAAACGGCGCTTACAATTCATAGAGTTACATAATATTAATACCACCAGTCGACTTCATGTGCTGTTCTACACTTACACATTCAATCAAGCCTTTTGATTGAAAAAGCAGCATCACTGAGAGGGAGGCGACCGCGAAGCGTCACGCAGCCGCAACCTTCATAACTGATCATGCACGTGAGGAGAACATCATGAAAGCAGTTGTCTATAACGGACCTTTTGACGTTTCAGTCAAAGAGGTTCCGGATCCCAAAATCGTTCGCCCTACCGATGTGCTTGTCCGTATTACCACCACCAATATCTGCGGTTCGGATCTGCATATGTACGAAGGACGAACCAGCTTCGAACAGGGTCGCATCTTTGGCCATGAAAATCTGGGGCAGGTCATTGAAATCGGCAGCGCGGTTGAGCGGGTTAAAGTTGGCGATTATGTCTGCCTGCCCTTTAATGTCGGCTGCGGATTCTGTGAAAATTGCGAGAAAGGGTTGACCGGCTACTGCCTGACGGCAAATCCGGGTACGGCCGG
>NZ_VOQX01000132.1:0-9720 GCF_016643525.1 Pantoea sp. Morm
CAGCACCATCTCCTCGTTAGTTTCGTTCTCCGCCATTTCCCTTAAGCGCCTGCGCAGGCTCAGCACGTCCAGCGTTTGCTGTTCATCCACCATCTCAGCGATGGTTTGGTTGATGACCTGATGAATGATTTTCCAGGAAAGATCGGCAAACACGTTAAACCTCGTGACGTAGTAACGGGCTCCAGGCAAATGAGGAAAAGGTGCACGCCCAGCGGCATGCAAAATAATCCAACTGGGATAACTATAGCCGCTTATTTAACCAGCAGACGGCTGGCCGCCTGTATTTGCGGTAGCTCGCGGATCGGTAAATGAATTTTTTCTCTCAGCACGCGTTGCAATGGTACTAAAACCCGGCGCTGGCGCGCGACCGCAGGATTTCGCAACAGATTTTACCTTGCGCTAAAACGGAGAATTCCGATAATCGTTATCTACTCATTTATATAGCGAAAAGGAATCTCCGCGTGAAGACGCTTACCCTGCTGTTAATGACTGCCGCCGGAGGATTGAGTTTACCGGCGCAGGCCGCCATGGATATCCGCGTGACGTATGCCGGTTCGATGGGAAAAGTGATGGATCAGGCACTGGGCCCGGCATTTGCACAACAGCATGACGGTAAGTATGAAGGTCAGGGCCAGGGGGCTTACGGCATGGCGCGCCTGCTGGCGAGCAAAAAAATCACCGCTGACGTGTTCGTGTCTGTTACTCCCGGTCCGATGCAGATCCTGAAAACCGCCGGACTGATCGACAACGCAGTACCGGTAGCCAGCACCAGCATGGTGATTGCCTATAACCCAAAAGGGCCGTTTGCGCCGCAGTTTGCCGCAGCCAAAGGCAATGATGGCCGCTGGCTTCAGCTGCTGGCAGCGCCGGGACTGAAATTTGGCCGGACCGATCCGGTAAACGATCCTAAAGGCCAGAACATTATTTTTACCCTGCTACTGGCGCAGAAGTATTACCGGCAGCCCGGCATCGCTGACAACATTCTCGGCGGTTACCAGAATCCCGCACAAACCCATCTGGAAGGTGGCTTGCTGACGCGGCTCGAGAGCGGTCAGGTGGATGCGGCAGCAGGCTATGAAAGCGAAGTGATCTCTGCCCATCTGCCTTACATCGCGCTGCCCGATGAAATCAACCTCAGCAATCCGGCGATGGCGACTAGGTGGTACAACACGGTCAGCTTTAGCGTCAAAGACAGCCAGGGTAAAGATAAAGTGCTGCACACCCAGCCACTGGTCTATTACGCGGCGGTGCTCAGGAATGCGCCGCACGGTACGGCCGCTGGCAAAGCCTTTGTAGATTTCATGCTGAGTCCTTCAGGACAGGCGCTGTTTAAACAGCAAGGCTATGCCGCGCCGAAGGGCGATGGGCTTTACACCCCATGAAAATCCGCCATGCTGGCGCGCTGTGGCTGTCGCTGCCCGCCCTGGTGCTGCTGGCCGTGCCGTTTGTCACCCTGACGGGCGTCACACACTGGCAACACCTGCGGCTGGCGTGGGGTGACGGCGCGGCGATTACCACGTCGCTCAGTCTGGGAGCGATTGCACTGGTGCTGATTTTTCTGACCGGCTTACCGCTGGCCTGGTGGCTGTCGCAGGCGCGGGGGAAAATACGCTGGCTGGTGGAAACGCTAGTGATGATTCCGCTGCTGACGCCGCCGCTGGCGATGGGAATCCTGCTGGTCAGCGCGTACGGTCCGTACAGTTTGCCCGGCCAGCTGCTGAGCAAGCTGGGCTGGACGCTGGTGAACAATCCCGCCGCCTTTATTCTGGCGCAGTGGTATGGCGCGCTGCCCTACTTTGTCACCAGCGCACGCTCGGCGTTTATCGCGGTGCCGCCGGAGATCCTTGAAGCGGGTCGGACGCTGGGTGCCGCGCCGTGGCCACGCTTCTGGCGGCTGGCGCTGCCCCTGGCCGCACCGGGCCTGGCGTGGGCTACGGCGCTGGCATGGGTGCGGGCGATGGGCGAATTCGGCATTGTGATGATTTTCGCCTGGTTTCCCCACGGAATGCCGGCGCAGCTGTACAACAATCTGCAAAACGACGGCGTGGATGCGGTGTATGTGCTGTTGTGGCTGTTACTGCTGTTTACCCTGCCGGTGCCGCTGCTGTGTGCGCAGGCATCCCGGCGCGCGCTTTCCGGCAACACGGCGCGGCATCATTAGAGGCTGGCGCGCTGCTCACTCTCACGCATCGCCAGCCGGACCGTCTCCAGCAGCGATTCAATCTCCAGCGGCCGGGTGAAAAAGGCAAAGGCGCCCTGAGCAAACAAGCGCCGGCAGGCCTCCAGCGTGTCATGCCCGGTCATGATGATCACCGGCAGCAGCGGATGGCGTGCGCCCTGCCGGGCCAGCCAGCTCAGGCCGCTACTCTCTGGCTGTCGCACATCAAGCAGCAGACAGCCGCATACGGCTTGCTGACCGGCGGCGGCGGTTTCGAACGATGCCAGGTCGGCAAAGTCGGCGACTTCGTAGTCCACGGTTCGCAGCAGAAATCCCAGCGACTCGCGCACGGATACATCATCATCCACTAACCACACCTTCGCGCCCATTACGTACTCCGCCTGTAGAAAAATGAGGAAAATTTCGGCCCTCTCTGTCGCGCGGTAACGCAACAGCAGCCAGACCTGACGGTAGCTGGTTATCGATGGACGTGAAGTGCGCGACGACGTGCACCTTCCCTGCGCCGATAAAAAAGCCCTCCGTTGAGGGAGGGCGATTTTTCCATAATTTGGCTTAGAACACCATTGGCACAAATCTGGTTAGCTGTTGCGCTGCAGGTGGCTGCTGACAAAAGCGCGACAGCGCGCCGAGATCGGTTCGCTAAACACCTGCTGCGGCGATCCGGACTCTTCGATTTTGCCCTGATGCAGAAACACCGCTTTGTTTGATACATCGCGCGCAAACCCCATTTCGTGGGTGACGATAATCATGGTGCGCCCCTCTTCCGCCAGGCTGCGGATGACGCGCAGCACTTCGCCCACCAGCTCCGGGTCGAGCGCGGAAGTGGGTTCATCAAACAGTATCGCTTTCGGCTGCTGCGCCAGCGCCCGGGCAATCGCCACGCGCTGCTGCTGGCCACCGGAGAGCTGCGATGGCCACGCGTTGCGCTTTTCGTATAACCCGACTTTTTGCAGCAGCGCTTCGGCCTCGGCAACGGCCTCCTGATGACTGCGCTTCTGCACATGGATCGGCGCCTCAATGATGTTCTGCAGCACGGTTTTGTGCGGCCACAGATTGAAGCCCTGAAACACAAAGCCGAGCTGCATGCGCATCAGCTTAATGCGGCGGCGCTGTTCACGGCTCAGCTTTTCGTCCGCGTTATCGAGGGTGACCACTTCATCGCCCACGGCAATCTCACCGGCCTGTGGCACTTCAAGAAACGGGATGCAGCGCAGCAGCGTACTTTTACCGGAGCCGCTGGCGCCGATCAGCGAAATGACGTCGCCATCCTGCGCCGTCAGGCTGATGTCATGCAGCACTTCATGCCCGCTATAACTTTTTCTGAGATGGCTCAGGGCAATAGTGGGTTTGTTCATTAACGTGCTCCAGCGTGATAAGGGGACAAACGGCGCTCCAGCAGCGCCACCGCTTTGCTCACCAGCACGGTCAGCAGCAGATAGATAATCGCCGCGCTGATAAACACCTCCAGCGCGCGGAAGGTTTCTGACACGATGGAGTCGGCGATGCCGGTCATCTCCATCAGGCTGATGGTGCTCACCAGCGATGTGGATTTGATCATCGAGATGATCTCATTGCTGTAGGCCGGCAGCGCCTGACGCACTGCCAGCGGCAGCGTGATGCGTCGCAGCGTGGTGAAGCGCGACATGCCGCACACTTTCGCCGCTTCCAGTGACTGCACGCTAACCGCATTCAGTCCGCCGCGCAGGATCTCGGCGGTGTAAGCCGCGTCGTTGAGAATCAGCGCAATTAACCCGCACCAGTAGGGCTCACGCAGCAGCGGCCACAGCACGCTTTCGCGCACCGCCGGCAGGCTGCCGAGGCCATAGTAAATCATGAAGATTTGAATCAGCAGCGGCGTACCGCGGAACAGCCAGACATAAAAACGCGTAACGTAGCTGCCAAGGCGATGCTGACGCAGCAAATTCAGCAGCAGCGCCAGTATTCCGCCGCCCAGCAGGGACAATACCGCCAGGTTGAGCGTCAGCGGCAGTCCGCGCAGCAGCGCCGCCAGCGTGTGCTGTAAAAAGGTGAAATCCATCGTGGCTCATTACAACCGCGCGCGTTGTTGCCCGCGCATGGCCACTTTTTCCACATAGCGGAAGAAGAAATCTGAACAGGTGGTGATAATCAGGTAAATCACCGCGCCTACGCTGTAGAAGAAAAACGGCATCTGGGTGGAATTCGACGCGGTGGAAATCTGGTTCATGGTTTCCACCAGCCCGGTCACCGATACCAGCGCCGACTCCTTAATCACCGATTGCCACTGATTACCCATGCCCGGCAGCGCGGTGCGCAGCGCCTGCGGCACAATCATGCGGCGGAACAGCATAAAACGGCCCATACCGGTGACCGTAGCGGCTTCCAGCGTGCCGGCAGGAATCGCGTAAAACGCGCCGCGGAATACGCTGCTCTGATAAGCACCGGAAATCAGCCCGATGGCGATGGCGCCGGCAACGAAGCCGTTAACGTCAAACGGTCCCTGCAGGCCGATAGCTTCACCGATAAACCCGACCACCTGTCGGCCGCCAAAGTAGAACAGGTAGATCACCAGCAGCTCCGGCACGCCGCGAAACAGCGTGATGTAGCCGCTGGCAAGACGCTGCTGCCAGCGGCCGCCACCAATCTGCATCCAGCACAGCAGGCTGCCGAGCATCGCGCCCAGCAGCCACGCACACAGCGAGACCGTTACCGTGACGGTGGCGGCGTCCAGCAGCACGCCGCCCCAGCCTTCGTCACCAAAACCCAACAGTTGCCAGTCAATAGTCATAAGCGCTCAGCATTATTCCGCAGGCGCGACGTTCTCGCCGAACCATTTCTCAGACAGTTGCTTCAGCGTGCCGTCTTTGATCATCGATACCAGCGCCTGATCCAGCGCGGCTTTCAGCTCCGGATTGTTTTTACGAATGGCAATCGCCGAGCCCTGGCCCAGTACACCCCCCACAAAGCCGTAACCGGTGCTGTTTACCGTATCCGCGTGTTTTTTCACATAAGCATTGAGATTGGTGCGCGATGCCATGACCGCATCAACCCGGCCATTGAGCAGATCGGCGAAGGTTTCCGGGCCGGCCTGATAGGTACGGATAGTCGCGACATCACCGAGGTATTTGTTGAGAAAATCGGCCTGAATGGTAGCGACCTGCACCGCAATGGTTTTGCCTTTGAACTTCGCCTTCAGCGCGTCGATGGCTTTGTTCATACCGGCTTCATCGGTCGCCTGTACCACTTCACCGTTGCCCGGCAGGGTATCCACTGCGCTACCCTTCAGCGTGACGAAGCCCGATACGCTCACGGTGTACTGATGGGTAAAATCCACCACTTCTTGACGTTTTGGCGTCACGGTGACGGCATCGACCACTGCATCATATTTGCCATCAGCGAGGCCGGGGATCAGTCCGGACCACTTCTGTGCGACGATTTCATATTTGAATCCCGCGCGTTTCGCCAGTTCGGCCACCATATCGGGCTCGTAGCCGACAATTTTGCCGCTCGGCGTGGACTGGTTAAACGGCGGATAGGCCGCTTCGGTAGCGAATTTTAACGTGCCAAAATCTTTTGCCTGAACCACGGCAGAAGCCAGCAGCAACAGGCCCGCGGAGGCGGAGAACAGCCCTTTACGCATCATCATAAAACCTCATTATTATCAGGAGAGTAAGTCGATCGCTATACGGGCCAGAGCCTGTGTGCCAGCGTGAATGCTGCGTTCGTCCGGCTGATAGTCGGAGTTGTGCAGATGGTCGTCGCGCCCCGGCGCGCCAGAGCCGATATGGATCTGACAGCCCGGCACACGCTCGGTAAACAGCGAGAAATCTTCCGCGCCAAAGCTGCTGCTGGGTTTTGCCACCACCGGCTTGCCGAACTGGTGCGACAGAATCGGCTCCAGTGCATCAATCAGCGCATCATCATTCATCAGCGGCGGTACGCCTCGCTGATAATTGACCTCAATCCGCGTATTGAGCGACAGTGCGACACCGGCACAGATGCGGCGGAAAGCGTCTTCCATGTGAGCGCGCGCCTGCGGTGATTTAGCGCGGATGGTGCCCT
This sequence comes from Pantoea sp. Morm, assembly GCF_016643525.1. Lineage (NCBI taxonomy): Bacteria > Pseudomonadati > Pseudomonadota > Gammaproteobacteria > Enterobacterales > Erwiniaceae > Pantoea > Pantoea sp. Morm. Next base: position 6,221 of record NZ_VOQX01000132.1, read on the forward strand.
GAATCAGGCAGCTGTCGGAGATGATGTTATGGGTGGTGCCGCCGTGGATATGGCCAATCGTCAGCACAGCAGAGTTCGCCGGATCGAGCTCGCGCGACACAATGGTCTGCAGCTGCGTTACCAGGCTGGCGGCGGCAATGATCGGATCGGTACCCATGTGCGGCCGGGCGGCGTGGGTGGATTTGCCATGAATCACTACGTCGAATTCATCGCTGGAGGCGGTGCTGGCACCGCGCGTCAGGGCGATTTCTCCTGCGGCCAGCTCTGGTTTATTGTGCAGCGTGATCGCCACATCAATGCCGTCCGCTGCGCCGGCAGCAATCATGGCTTGCGCGCCGCTCTCTGGCGTCTCTTCCGCCGGCTGAAAAATCAGCCGCACCGTGCCGAGCAGCTGGCTGCGCAGGTCCGCGAGGATCGCCGCGACGCCGAGCAGCGTAGCCGTGTGGATATCGTGGCCGCAGGCGTGCATTTTACCCGGCCAGATGCTGCTAAACGGCAGACCGGTTTGCTCATGAATCGGCAGCGCATCCATATCGGCGCGCAGCAGCACGGTTTTGCCCGGCTGCGCGCCGGTAATGTCCACCATCACGCCGGTGCGGCCCACGCCGGTTTGCGGCGTCAGCCCGAGGCGCAGCAACTCCTGTTCCACGATGGCTGCGGTGCGGACGGTGTCGAAACCAAGTTCCGGATGTGCGTGAATATCGCGCCGGATGGCGATGAGGTGCGCCTGCATGCTTTCACTTCTGGCGCTGATATCCCTGGCTAAAAGAATTTTATGATCGGTCATGGTGGTAATACGGTTATGCAGGCTGTCGCCTGGCCGTTATGGCATTTTTATGAAATTCAGCGTTTTATTTATTCACAGCCCTCAGCAGATTGCAACGCACAATTCCTTTCCTTAATAGCTGAATTTGCGTGATATTTTTCTAAAACCCTGCCTGTGCAGGATAAACCTTATAAAATGCATGCTCAGTCAGTTATAACATTCATAATTCGCAGACGATCATCAGTTTTACTGATTTTGTTATTGAACATAAAAGCATCGCGTTGCTCAGCCATCAATCTTTGCTCTGCTCCGCCTGACTGAGTAGCCACGCACGAACCGCACTCACCGTTGCCTGCTCACGCGGACGTCGCGGAGCCACCAGATACCAGCCGGCATCAACGGGCATCTCACGATGCCAGGCGGGAACCAGCCGACCGCTGGCCAGATCGTTCTGCACAAAATGCGGGCTGGTCAGTGCGATACCCTGACCACTCAGCGCCGCTTCCAGCGCCAGCGCAGTCTGGTTGAAGCGCAGATGATGCTGATGCTGCAGCGACTGGCCGGGGAACATAAACGCCAGGAACGCCGGCCACAGGTGATGGCCATCGTGCAGCAGCGGATAGCGCAGGCAATTTTCTGGCTGCGCTGCATCACCGTGTTGTGCCAGCAGCGCCGGGCTGACCACCGCCAGCACCGTCTGGCTAAACAACAGCGTGGCCTCGAGCCCGCTACCAAACGGCGGCCGGCCATAACGCACCGCCAGATCGACGCCTTCATGGTGAAACTGCACCAGCCGTTCAGAGGCCAGCACGCGCAGGTCGATATCCGGCCAGGCCGCGGTAAATGCCGGTAAACGCGGCAACATCCAGCGGCTGGCAAAGGTCGGTGTTACGCTCAGCGTCAGGCGATCCGGCTCCGGGCGCAGCGTGCGCGTCGCCTCATCAATCAGCTCGAACGCCTGACGAATGTGCACCGCATAGCCTGCACCGGCAGCGGTCAGCGCCAGCGAACGCGGCAACCGATCGAACAGTTTCAGGCCCAGGCTGGCCTCCAGACCGCGAATATGCTGCGCAACCGCACCCTGCGTCACGCCGAGCTCTTCAGCGGTAAGGCGAAAATTAAGGTGCCGCGTCACGGCTTCAAATACCCGAAGTGCATTCAGCGACGGTAATGCCTGAAAGCCCTGATTCATCCTGTAGTTTTCCTATCGTCAATTGCCAGCTGAGCTGACTCTCTGCGGCATCTCCCGGCCATTATACTGGCATCACAGGATATTTAATTGATGAGGTTACTCACATGACAGTAGAAAAAGTTGCGGTAATTGTCGCAGGTGGCAGCGGTATGGGCGCAGCGGCAGCGGAGAAGCTGGCCAGCGAGGGTTTCAGGGTCGCGATTCTTTCCTCCTCCGGCAAAGGCGAGGCGCTGGCGAATCGTCTGGGCGGGCTCGGTATTACCGGTTCGAATCAGTCAGTGGACGATTTGCAGCACCTGATTGATGCCACTCTGGCGCGCTGGGGACGTATTGACGTGCTGGTTAACAGTGCCGGTCACGGTCCGCGCGCGCCAATCCTCGAATTAAGCGATGATGCGTGGCAGCAGGGAATGGAAACCTACTTCCTCAACGTGGTGCGCGCTGTACGTCTGGTCACGCCGATCATGCAGCAGCAGGGTGGCGGCAGTATCATCAATATCTCATCGGCATGGACGTTTGAACCCACCGACATGTTCCCGACCTCGGCCGTGTTCCGTGCCGGTCTGGCCTCTTTCAGTAAAATCTTTGCCGACACCTACGCAGCTGAGAATATTCGTATCAACAACGTCCTGCCAGGCTGGATTGATAGCCTGCCGAAAACGGATGAACGGCGCGACAGCGTGCCCATGCAGCGCTACGGCACGGCTGCAGAAGTGGCGGCTACCATTGCGTTTCTTGCTTCGCCCGGCGCGGCTTATATCACCGGGCAGAATCTTCGCGTGGACGGCGGCGTCACGCGCAGCGTGTAACCGGCTTTGCTGTGCCAGATGGTCACAGCGGCACCTGATGTCCGCTGTGGCTATTGCCTGCCTGCTAAGGAATTTCTCAGCCTGTTTTCAAGACTGGTCTTGTCGTTTCGCGGCCTTATAACACGTCAGAATGTTCTTATTCGCTGACAGAATTTTCTGTTCTCAGCTGCCGGATATTCCCTATAAAACTTTCTGATTTGAGGTCGCTATGCCACTGCTTCTTCGTATGCGTCTGCACACGCTGCTGACTCCCGAACGCCATCTTGTCTGGCGTTTTCTGCTAACAGGTTGTGCATTTTTCTGGATTCTGCTGGTGGTTGCCGTGATGGGGCTGCGCTGATGAATTGCTGGCTGTTGTGAGGGATGATTATGGTATTAATGTTATCGCCGCGCCTCAGTGCGCTGCTGAATTTTTCCCGCCGGTTACTGTGCCAGCTGGCACTGGCTGCCAGCCTGCTGTTCTGGATTGGTGTGGTGGCGGCAATCGTCATCGCGTACTGACCTAATGTGCCTGTAGCCGCGCGGATAATTGTTCCGGCGGCAGCAGCGCAAAGGCGCGTTTCATCACCCGCGCCTCGTCAGCCGGGGTGCGACCAAACATCCGCTTAAACTCCCGGTTAAACTGTGAATCACTTTCGTAACCGACACGTGCGGCGGCACCGGCGGCGGTGAGATTATCGCGAATCATCATCAAACGCGCCTGATGCAGCCGCAGCGACTTGAGATACTGAAT
>NZ_VOQX01000133.1:0-9552 GCF_016643525.1 Pantoea sp. Morm
CATCAGACCCTAGCCGGCAGGCCCGAACCCCGGAGGGATTCGGCGGAGCTTACCGGCGCAGCCGGTTAGCGCAGTGGGGCTGACGACCCGGCAACGCCGGGGAGCCGGAGGGGGCCATCAGGCTGTTCATGCCGTTAATCTTCTTGAACAGGAAACCGGTGAAGCAGCTGCAGCACAGCAGAACGGAGAGCAGCAGGAAGCAGAGAGAGAAGACCGCGAGACAGCGTCCCGGAGAGAGAAAGTGCAGGCGAAGGGAGAGAGACGGTGCGTCAGCACCGTCTTTTCCCGGCCCGCAGGGCCGCCAGGGTTTTACTGCGGATGAGAAGCCGGCACCTGTGTTGCGCGCCGGCATCTTTCTGGCTGTGCGGGCTATGTCAGACTTCGGTAGAGCCGATCCAGACGTCATCCAGCCATGCGTCAGCTCCGAATTCCATCCCCTCTGGCTGTACTTCGCACAGAAGCAAATGTGTCCAGCCATTTTCTGGCGCAGCCTGACTGTGAATTATCTGCCCTTCCAGGCTGCGGATGATAAGTTTTCCGTTTTTGATGGGCATCAGAATATCCGGCTCGCCCGCCCGCTGATCTGTACAGTAATGCATAGTGTTGGCTCCTTTTACTGATTCCGGTCAGTGTACACAGATTTTTATTACTGCAGGTTTCGAGGCCCGGCTCAGGCCCCGCTTTCGGACTGTACAGATGTATGCTGGCTGTCAGTCTTCACTTATGAGAACAAAATAGCGGTGACGCTGATCCAGCAAAAATTCCCGCGCCTGCTCGCTTATCCAGGGCCGTGCCGCTTCGGTTGTATACAGGTTATAAGATGCGCATTCAGCTTCAGTCATAACGTGCCCGGTATAAGTGACATACCCTGCACGCAGTGGATTCTTTAGCGCTTCTGCCAGACGTTTCTGTGTGCTCATTGCTGTCTCCTTCCCCTGCAGCGCGCTGCAGGGGTGTCAGTGTTTACCCTCTCAGACGGGAAAACTGCCAGTGACAAAACGGGCTGTATTCATCGCTTTTCGGCAGGCTTGCCTGCGCGTGTTTCTTCAGGCCTTCATGTTCCGACCAGAACAGCTCCAGCGCCGCCACGTTAAGCAGACCCGCTGCCTTATAGATGTTGGTTGTCTGATATTCGGTGCTCTCCTCATATTCTTCGTCACCGATCGGGTTTGCTGAATGCACGATGCGGGTTTCATAGGTTTCCGGCGCTGCGCCTGCTTTTGGGGCAAACAAGGCGACAGTGATCAGCAGCTTTTCATGCGGATTAATCAGCAGCAGCTCGGTTGCCGACCGGAACCGGCCCGAATCAAATACAGCCTCATCGCGCGTAAACGTTGCCGCCGCCAGGTACTCCAGATGCATATTAAAATCACCGCGGATCGCTGCGGTATTCACGTTGAACTGCGGATAGTTGACGTAAAAAAGATTGCGGCGAAAGGCGCGGCGGATCGCGTCATAGCTGACGTTTTCTGCAGGTCCTGCTTTTAAAGATGATGATTCTTTAGATTCTGAAGCCGTGGTGTTGACGTTCTGCTGTGACATGTTGTGTCTCCCGTGTGGTTTAAGTGATGTTTCTCTGAGTTCCTCGCCGTGAGGGCAGAACGGGCGACCGGGCATCAGGCTGAACGCAGGGGGAAACGGCAAAGCCGCAGCCCGCAGGGACCGGGTGCAGCCGTTTAGCGCGCGACCCTTGCGTTAAGACGCCCGGGTGCCAGGTTTCTGCACGGCGAAGGGGCTCAGGGGAACAGAACACAACGCGGAAGGATGAACAGGGCACGGCCCCGGAACGGCACGCCACGGTGCCGGGCCGGTCCTCAGCGGCCACGTCTTTTTGTGGCCAGTGAACGCGCGGGCGAAAGCCCGCTGCAGGGGTTGACCTGGCCGTTGCCATCAGACCCTAGCCGGCAGGCCCGGAACGCTTCGCGGTCCGGCGGAGCTTACCGGCGCAGCCGGTTAGCGGAGTGGGGCTGACGACCCGGCAATGCCGGGGAGCCGGAGGGGGCCATCAGGCTGTTCATGCTGTTAATCTTCTTGAACAGGAAACCGGTGAAGCAGCTGCAGCACAGCAGAACGGAGAGCAGCAGGAAGCAGAGAGAGAAGACCGCGAGACAGCGTCCCGGAGAGAGAAAGCGCAGGCGAAGGGAGAGAGACGGTGCGTCAGCACCGTCTTTCCCCGGCCCGCAGGGCCGCCCGCCGTTCTTACAGTGCCACATACAGATACAGGCATTTCCGCCAGGTATAAAAAAGCCCCTTCCGGGGCTGTCTTTGTCAGTCTTTACGCTTGTTACTGCTTCTTGCCGTTATCTGTTGTTTTTAAACGTCCATCCATGTGAGCGGCGTCCTTCATTTCCTTAACAGCCTGATGATGCTCATCAGCATAATCAGGATACCTGTAGTGACACACGCAACAGCAAAAATCTCTTCAGGAAAAGGCGTACTGACCGGGGCAAAAACATTGTCTGGCGGAGTAATATCTTCCGGCACGGAGTATGCCCAAACACCTGCAACAATCATTGCCGTACCAATTAATGGCAGCAGCGCACGAAAAACTATGCTGTCTCCTTCCGGGCTTTCCTTTCTGGAAGCAAACACCTTCGCCGCAATGACGCACAGCGCCAGGCCAAAATAATAATTTGCCCCGCTCAGCTCAGGGAAAAAGTTCTTTGTGATTGCCCAGTACAGCAGCACCAGAACAGCGTTCAGAATCCCAAAACTCATCTTTTATCCTTACAGGTCGCGGTTTTTCAGATCAGGGCATCAGCCTCAGACACCCTGCATTTTCGGTTCAGTTGTTCACCAAATTGGTGTCATTAGCCTTGCTCTGAAGCATCAGCTTTTCCTCGGCCGACAGGCCATTAAAACGGTCAGTGCCAGCCGGTACATTTTGGGCGCGTGCGTACCAGAAATATGCCTGCGTTTTATCGTTCAGGATTTCATCATAAATGTAGGCCAGCTCTGAAGCCGCGAACGGCGCACCTGTCTGCCAGGCTTTGACGTACAGGTCAATGGCCTTTGCCGTTTTTCTGTACTTCAGCAGCGCGGCTGCTTCAGAGAACAGCGCGGCGTTTTCTTTCGTGACAGGGGCATTTTCAGCCAGGATTATCAGGCGCAGTTTCAAAGGCCGGGTTTCATCATCTGGCAGGTCAGTGTAATTAATCAGCGGCGACTTTATGCCTGTGTCAAAAAGAAAGACCAGCGCCGGGACTGAACCTTTTTTCACCCCCGCAACGACCAGTTCATTCTCTGTTTCCGTCCGGCGCTTGCAGTTTGCATCGGCAAGGACATAGCAACTTTTCCCGTAATCACCGATTGCTGACCTGAACCTGTCCAGCTCAAGAAAAGGATCTGGCGCATTCAGTGCCGCCTGTCTTGCCGCTTCAAAAGTCTGCTCTTCCGCTTCGTCCTTAACAGACGCGTGATACGCGCCAAAAGCTAAACCGCCAATAATTGCAGCCATTGCTAAATTGTTAATCCAACCCATGATTCCATATCCTCCTGATTGTCCATAAAATTGCTAAGTCAGCTTTTCGCTGCTTAACGCGGATCGATGAGATCAACCACCAGGGACAGTATCTCATCCATAACGTGTGGCTCAACCGTTGCGGCATAGCTTGCCCTGCGCGCCGTCAGGTCGAGCGAGCGCAGCTGATAACACAGCGCCACGCCAGTCACTTTTCCTGTGTCCGTGCTGTTGCCGTCCAGATATACGGTCACGCCCTGCGACCGGGACGCCACGCCGCCGCTTGTCACCGGCACGCAGACCGCTGTTCCCAGCGCCGCAACCAGCTCGCGCTGCGAGATGACCAGATAGTAATGCGGCCCTTTAAACTCCCGGCCTTCTACCGGATCGCCGTTAACGTGCCAGATTTCGCCCTTCTGCGGCACTCTCCTTGAAACCATCAGATAAGCTCCCTGCCCTGCGGCGCATCGTTAAGGCCGTCAGCGGTTTCTTCGTTGTAGCCCTGTATTTCCTGCTGGTCGATACCGGCCAGCAGCTGCGCCACGGTGCGACGACCGCGCGGCACACGCGCAACCGGTACCAGGTTCACGGATTCGCCCTCTGCCGTCACGTCCAGCTCGATGCCAACCGTCCAGCCAGCTTTTGCCGCGATGTCGCTCGGGATAGTCAGCACGACGGCCCCGCCCTGCTGACGAAGTCTTGTTGATGCCATATGTCCTCCGGTGTGTGACTTAGTAACACACACTTTACCACAGAGTGACACTAAGTCACACTTTGCAGATGTTTTTTTAATCATTTTTCGTTCCCAAATAAGACTGTTGTAGCGGGCGACTTGCTGCCCGCGTCGCAACGATTCATGCCACGGCCAGACAGATAACGCGCTTTTCATCAAGCGTCAGGGCGTATTCCCACAGAGCGCTTTCAAGGTGGTTAAGTTTGCCGATCAACGGGTCATTGCCGTTTTCACTCCACGTCTGCCAGGCCAGACATTTCAGTACACACAGCATGGCGCTGACCCCTGCGGCCTCGGCCGACATTTCCGCGCTGAAGCCTCTGGACAGGATCTGAAAGTGTTTTTTGCCCTCAAACCCCGGCACGGCAAAACAAGCGCCGTTGCTGGTGGAAAAATACTCCCAGTATCCGCCCGCGTAGTCCCTAGAATGAGAACGCATCCAGTGAGTCAGTAAACGCGGCGCTTTCGGTGCCAGATGACCAATAAAGCCCTCAAAAAAGGTCAGTCGCTGACCCGCCTGCGCCAGTTGCACGCTGAATGCTTTTTCTCCTGATGATTCTTTAGATTCTGAAGCCGTGGTGTTGACGTTCTGCTGTGACATGTTGTGTCTCCCGTGTGGTTTAAGTGATGTTTCTCTGAGTTCCTCGCCGTGAGGGCAGAACAGGCGACCGGGCATCAGGCTGAACGCAGGGGGAAACGGCAAAGCCGCAGCCCGCAGGGACCGGGTGCAGCCGTTTAGCGCGCGACCCTTGCGTTAAGACGCCCGGGTGCCAGGTTTCTGCACGGCGAAGGGGCTCAGGGGAACAGAACACAACGCGGAAGGATGAACAGGGCACGGCCCCGGAACGGCACGCCACGGTGCCGGGCCGGTCCTCAGCGGCCACGTCTTTTTGTGGCCAGTGAACGCGCGGGCGAGAGCCCGCTGCAGGGGTTGACCTGGCCGTTGCCATCAGACCCTAGCCGGCAGGCCCGAACCCCGGAGGGATTCGGCGGAGCTTACCGGCGCAGCCGGTTAGCGCAGTGGGGCTGACGACCCGGCAACGCCGGGGAGCCGGAGGGGGCTAAAAAGAGATTGGTTAATTAATTTTTGGTTTTTATGAATCTTATTAACTGCTTCAGCCTAAAATTTCTCTCATAAAACATTTTGATTTTCTCATCATCGAAACCGATAATTTTCAGAAAGTGAGCTAAAAAAACAAGTTCTAGCAAATAGTTTAGTTGAACCAACCTTTTACCTGATGCAGCTTTTTCTTTCAGGTCGGGATTATAGTGTGTCAGATAATTCCTTGTATTAACTACTTCACGCGACAAACTCTTTAACATTTTTTTGTCGCCTAGAATCCCTTCCAGGCAAGAAGTTACACTCTTCATTCTTGCCATTAAATTAATTTCATTACCATGAGACAACCTCCCTCGCAGCCATTCTTTATGATCATCAGGGCAATTATTTATGAGTTGAATGACTAAATCTTCAAAAGTTTCTTGCGGCATTTTTTTATCATGGCTATTTGCGCGATGATAAGTTTCTAACCCTTGCACTAAAGAAATAAATCGCGCCTCTATAACACCATGCTGCCCTGCTGCTGATGAAAAATATAATGATATTGATGGGGATAACTCTTTACAGGCTTTCATCCATTTTTTAAAGTGATCCGAAGCGTTATTAGCTATATCCTTGTACTCAAAGATCATGTCATTAACTTCCAGATCATTTCTGTCTGCATTATATCTATTGCTTTTATAATAGATACTAATAAAATCAGTTGATTGCGAGACACCTTCGGTTTGAACTTTTTTCCGCCCACGAACTCGGGCTATTACTAATGGTTTTTCAAATGCTAATGATATAAACTTTACAACGTCGTGAGCAATTTTACTTAGCTCTTCATAAGGAATTGGTTTATCTCCCTCTATAACCAAATTTGTCATATGTTCAACTTTAGTTTCCTTTAAACTGCTTGTCCCTTTAAAAGCATACCCAAAAGTTACCTTTAGTTCATAACCATCATCTAGGCTTATTACTATATCTTTTGGTCGAGAATAGTTTATGGCATAAACATCCTTTTCATTGGGCTTGTGATCAAAACTTATCCCTGTAACCCCCACCCATTCTTCTAAGTGGTCTACACTAAAGCTTAAAGAGTCCAGCTTAATTTCTTCATCTTGTTTAAAGGCATGCCCTAGAAAAGCACAATTCACATGAATTAACGACTTCTCTCCAATACCACCGGTTATATTAATCTTTTTGTACAGACAACCTTCAAGTGTTACCTCACCTTCTTTTTCAACCTTTCCGTTTATTCTTTTAAGTACAGTGTTACCGCTAAAAAATGATGCCACATTTAAAGCACCATCTAGTTCCAACAAAATCGTCTGATTTTCTCTTATATATAATCGACCTCTGACCACTTCGTTTATATTATCTGCAATCCAAAACTCACCTTCTCTAACTACTTCTTCTTTAATACGCATACCATTTTTTCGCTCTATGTTTATTAGCCTATATGAAATTTACATGAAATTTTCCTATTACCTGTCATGTTTAATCACTCTTTGCACTGTTTCTTTTGCCATCAGACCCTAGTCGGCAGGCCTGGAACGCTTCGCGGTCCGGCGGAGCTTACCGGCACAGCCGGTTAGCGCAGTGGGGCTGACGACCCGGCAACGCCGGGGAGCCGGAGGGGGCCATCAGGCTTTTAGTGCTGTTGACCTTCCGGAACAGGAATCCGTCGAAGCAGCTGCAGCACAGCAGCAGTAGGCCAATAGAGAAAACTGTGAGACAGCGTTCCGGAGAGAGAAAGCGCAGTGTAAGGGAAAATAACCGCCGTGGCGGCGAAGCCGCCGCAGCCGTTATCAGCCGCCGTTGACGTTTGCGGCTCCAGCTGGAGACACTAATCCGGCCCCGCTGGCGCGAAGCCGATAAAGGCAGGCAATCAGGCATCAATGCGGACAATCATTGTTGAAACGTCCGTATATGCGAACGTCCCGCGCAGTAGCACCTCCTGATGCGTCGCAATATCCTTAAATTCCCGCTGCTGACGCGGACCGTTTGCGCAGACCGCCACCAGATTACCGCCCGGCGCCAGCATTTTCAGCGCGTGCCGGATATGCTTCAGATCGTCGCCGTGGCGAAAAGGCGGATTCATGATAATCCGGTCATAAACAGCCTGGGGGGCGCAGCTCAGAAAGTCCGCGCAGGTCACGGCCACTTCAGGAAACGTTGCGCTGAGATGTTCAGCCAGTGCCGCATTCATCTCCACGCACTGGCATATTACTCCAGGCACGGCCGCAAGCACCGCGCGGACAATGGCGCCGGTCCCGGCGCTCGGCTCCAGCACCCGGCAACCCGGCCGGACATCGGCCAGAGTGACAAGCGTCCGGCACACCTGATCGGACGAAACAAACAGCTGAGTATCTGCATGCACCCGGGCCACGGGCTGCAGGCCGCTGAGTTTCTGCTGCATGTGCGCAATTCGCGCGCTGAGTTCGGTACGCATTTCACGTTCTCCCATGCCGGCAACGCCGGTACTTTGTATAGTCATCTGTATATACATAACCTCCCCGGCGCTGCCGGGGAGCACTGGTTCTTAATGCGGCACCTCTACCGTTTTCATATCGGTGATGTAAACCGGCGACAGCGTGTAGCCCGTGGACATCACCCGGCGGATGCGATAAGCCTTGTGATCCTCACCGGCCGCAATCCCTTTCACCTGCTTAAAATCGGCGTGCGTTTTGCTCCACTGCTCCTTAGTCATGTGCTTAAAGCCCTCCCCCGGATAGTTCACAATCGGCGGGCGCTTCGCGGCCGCCTTCGCCGTTTTTGCTTCCTCTGCGCTGGGCGCTTTGTATTCCGTAATGCGATCGGGCGTAATGGTGATGACGGCGCCGTTTCCCCGTGACATGAACGAATATTCCGGAGTAACCAGCGAGCTGATTTTTCCGCCGCTGCGGTTTACGCGGATGATGGTCAGCCACTCCCCGCGACTTTTAACCTGGCCGCCCGGCACCATTTCGGTATCTGAGGCCAGCACGCCGCCGTGTTCGTCCAGCATGGCGCGCTCGTAGGCGATGCGGTTGCGGTAGTGCGCGGTCCAGCGGCTTAAGCGCGCGATGGTGCGTTCATGGCAGGGAATGCAGATGTCCCGGGCCTGTTCGGCGGTAATAATGTCGTCTTCGAGGGCTGACCAGATGCTGCGGCTGCCTTCATACTGGCTTTTCTCCGGCGAACGCGGGTACTTATCCAGGGTAAAGCAGCAGTGAAGGTGATCGACACCTGCAATAACAAGCGCCATTGCCCGGTCAAGGTTCGCGGACGACCAGAGTTTGATAAATTTCTGCACGTCCTGAAGCCGGCGCTCAGCCTTACGCAGGTCAGCCTCAATCTTTTTAATACGGCGCCAGCGCACGTCCGGGCGCTCCTTGTAAGTTGCGTGACGCAGTGATGCCTCTGCCCGGCGCTCCCAGTATTCCGAGGTTTCAAACAGATTGACCGCGCGACGCATGCCGTTTTCAATCTTCTGCGTGTGCTTGCGGGCGCGGCGCTCGCTGTGGTGTCCGACCAGAATCGGCTGGCCGAAGGGAATGGCCGAAGCCAGGCTGTCTACTGCGGCCAGCGCCTGCCCTGACTCAACGGCGCGCTTTTCGCTGTACTCTTCAAAGCGCTCCGCGCGCTCCTCCTGGCGGTCAAAGAGCGACTGATCTTCATCCTCAATTTCGCCGGCCAGCTCGATCAGCAGGTCTTCGCGATCGGGCGTCCACATTGGCGCAACAAAAAGCCCCTGACGCGGCGCATACTTAAAGCCCGCATCCTTCACACGCTTATACGTTTCCTCATCAAGGCGGTGCAGCGAATACAGGCGCAGCTTGTTGTCATCCGGCGAATACGTTGCGCGGTAGTTTTCGCAGTTAAAAAGAGATGATTCTTTAGATTCTGAAGCCGTGGTGTTGACGTTCTGCTGTGACATGTTGTGTCTCCCGTGTGGTTTAAGTGATGTTTCTCTGAGTTCCTCGCCGTGAGGGCAGAACGGGCGACCGGGCATCAGGCTGAACGCAGGGGGAAACGGCAAAGCCGCAGCCCGCAGGGACCGGGTGCAGCCGTTTAGCGCGCGACCCTTGCGTTAAGACGCCCGGGTGCCAGGTTTCTGCACGGCGAAGGGGCTCAGGGGAACAGAACACAACGCGGAAGGATGAACAGGGCACGGCCCCGGAACGGCACGCCACGGTGCCGGGCCGGTCCTCAGCGGCCACGTCTTTTTGTGGCCAGTGAACGCGCGGGCGAGAGCCCGCTGCAGGGGTTGACCTGGCCGTTGCCATCAGACCCTAGCCGGCAGGCCCGAACCCCGGAGGGATTCGGCGGAGC
>NZ_VOQX01000134.1:0-9445 GCF_016643525.1 Pantoea sp. Morm
GCTTGCCGCGACGCGCGTTGGTAAGACCGGCGGCGCCAGACTCGCGGTAGCGGTTCATCAGCCGCTGAACCTGACGCTCGGTAAGATCCAGCTGAGAGGCCGCATCACGGCGACGCAGACGTTTTTCTATAACAGCCTGAATGACGGGAATACGGTGAAGTTCTTTGTTCGACATGGTCACCAGCATCAGCAGAGATCTCCCAGAAAAGGTGGCAAACGCGCCGCATCTGGGTGACATTATGAACTAGCTAAAAGGAGATGCGGATGTTTTCCTGGACTGTTATGTTGTGATCCCCAGATGCTGCCGGTAACTTACCGGACTCATTGCACCTAATGATATTTTGATCCGGCTCTCGTTATACCAGCGTATGTACCTGTCCAGGAAGCACATAAAATCTTCCAGCGTTATGCCCGCCCAGCTTCTGCCGTAGTACATTTCATTTTTGACCCGCCCGAAGAAGCCTTCACACGCTGCATTATCCGACGAGCAACCTTTGCGCGACATGGACCTTATAAGACCCGATGTGTTGATACGATCCAGCCATCCCGGCCACCGGTAATGGCTGCCTCTGTCGCTATGTATCACCGGTCTTTCATGTTCTCTGAGCGTATCGATCGCATCATCCAGCATGGCATTCACCAGTTTTGCATCCGGCCGTGTTCCTATGGTCCAGCTCACCACCTTGCCATCAAAACAGTCAATGACTGGCGACAGGTAGACCTTGCCGGCCGGAAGCTGGAACTCAGTAATATCGGTCAGCCACTTCTCATTTGGCCTGCAGGAGCGAAAGTTCCTGGCGAGAAGATTTTCAGGTGCCTGGCCGATTTCTCCGCAGTAAGCGCTGTATCGCCGCCGCCCTGCACGCTTAACTATCAGCTGCTCTTCAGCCATCAGCCTGCGGACAACCTTTTCTGAGATGTGCGTGTTGTTTTGACGGAGCATCGCGTGGAGACGCCGGTAACCATAGCAGCGGTAATTTCCCTCAAAGATCTTAGCTATGGTTATGCGTATTTCCGCGTACTTGTCATGCAGACGAAGGCTCGCTTTGTGATAAAAATAGCAACTTCGTGCAAGCTGCAGAGCACTGAGCAGTTCAGCAACGGGATAACTTTCCTTAAGGGCATCAACGAGTTGGGTTTTCTCCCTGTTCTTCAGGGTCAGGACGCTGATGCCCATGTCTTTTTTTATCAGTTCATTCGCTTTTGTCAGGATGTCACGTTCAAGCTGTAGCTGATGAACCTGCTGTTTAAGCTGCTTTACTTCATCGAGCAGTGCATCCTGCTGCTTATCCGGTGGAGCTGATTTACGTTTACGCATGGATTGATAAGCCTCATCGTCGATCAGGTCTTTCTTCCATTTGTACAGGAGCGGAACGCTGACACCTACCTTTTGTGCAACTTTAAGTGCCGTTCCGCGTCGGGTGCAGAGCTCGCGGACAGCCTGAATTCTTTCTTCCTGACTGAAGCATTTATTGGTGTTTGAGCGAATAATCAGGGGCCGCCGTCCCGGATAAATCTCTTCGATCCAGCTCTTGAGTACTTCGTTGCTGGGAAAGCCAATGGCGCGGCGCGTATAGGCCAGGCAACCGCCGTGCGTGAGGTAATGCTCAACCGCAGCGACTTTCTGCGCGTGTGAATAGCGTTTTCTGGGCTTTAATTCCCTGGGTAAGTCTCCGTATTCCTCAAAAATCCGAACCCACCGGCCAAGCTGTTTAACGGACGGATAGCCCAACTCCCTGACAACAACGGTCAGCCTTTTGCCATACCTGAAGTAAAGCTCGACAGCACGGATACGATCCTCATATGAGTGCATGAATTATCTCCTGAAGGTCCAGGAAATCGTCCGCACCCCCAAAAGTGACATTATCAAATTGGACTCTCAATATAAGTTCGCAAAATACTTATTATGTTAAATAAGGCATCTGTAGGCGCACTCCAGCCTTTACCAGGCTATTAACTACTGATAATTAATGGCGTGCCAGGAAATGGTTATTGCCTTGTTCTGATCTAAACAGCTTCAGCTTTTCAGTGTGTTGCCAATTTCAGTTTTTTCTGTTTCATCAGTAAGATTCGTATTATTTACCAATGATCCTTGGGGTTGGATATTCATCTGGAAACCTGTGCCGAACACTTCCATGCCAGTCATCAAGTTATTTTAACCCCATCACCGAATTTATGTTGTCGAAGACTTGCCAGAAACGTAATAACACTATTCAAATCAGTAGCCCACTCGGAAATCCTCATACCATCATTATTATGAGTTTCACGTTCACCAATAAAGTTATTAATGTTATCAGGAGTGAAATTTTGGCATTCATTCAAAAAAATAATTTTATGTTGAATGTAGGCCTCATCACCATGATAATACGCTACCCAAACAAATATAAAATTCGTAAACTCCGGATCATACATCGATACCGCTAAGGCAGAGTGTTTTTTATTATCAATACCTTGATTAAGAGAAGAGATCCAATTCCTCTTATAATCCCCAAGGGACCAATAAGAAATTGGGATGTGTAATCGCTCAGTGAAGTCACCTATGATTATTGAAGAAGGAATAACTAACTCCCCATTCTCTTTAATCGGTTCGCCTTCAGAAAAAATACCGAACATTTTCAAACCTTAATCCTGTTTAAATTACTGGAGGAGTCACCGATTAACGGGGCTATGGAGTGGCGCGAGCTTTGGGATCACTTATTTACATTTTTAATTTCCAGAAGTTCATTCCGTCAATTATCCAATATTGTTCACTATCGGGAACGAGCAGTCCAAACATATTGTTTTTTTGAGAACTCCAATTCGGTGGGGCTAGGTTTTCGTGATCTCTTTCCCAATCAGTGTGCTGAAATATTTTTTTATCAAAATTTATGTAAAATTTAGGTAGCCGCAATCTCCACTCATCCCAATCAGGTCTAACCGCTTCATTAGATGTTGAAAGGAAATTTTCTATGTATGAGTAAAACGAACATAAATCCTCTTTGGTTTTGTTGTGTATGAAAAAATTATGCATCCATGATTTTGTGAAACATTTTACATTGGCTATTTTCATGTATTCAAAGAAATTACTTTTATCAAGTAAGGGAATCCCACCTCTGAATGAGTTTAATGCTTCATCAAGTTGTTCAGGTTTTAGCCAGCCATTCTGGATGTAAGCATCATATTCTGGTCTGACATCAATGCAATAATTCTCTTTACTATCAATAATATAATAATGTGATCCATTCAATACGAATATAGCAATATCGACATCACCATTGAATAAAGAGTCATGGATCTCTTGAACTTCAGTCGCCAAATTCATTAAGAAACTCCTCTTTAGTCAGAACTCGAGCTTTTGAAGAACTCTGCTCAATTAATCTATCCCAAACCTTGGGAAGTTCTAATGATACACTAGGTTGACCTTTGGTAGGGTCAACAATTTTGGGGGCAGTAGGATCCTTAGGCACACCTGGTATGGGGCGTTGTGGCACCGCTGCTTCCATTATTTGCTTGTTCAACGTTGAGTCAATCTCAAACACAACGACAGTGCCGTCCTGTCTTTTATTAGTTAGATAGTAGACTGCGTGATTAGGTCCATTGGTGCTAACACATAATTGCCCGCTACACCCACTATTAACTGAAACTGTTCCATCTGAGTTTACGCTTATCCTGTTTTGACTTGTTTGGGTACCACTTCCGCCTCCTTCTACCCTGAAATAGGTTTCAGTAGTATTTTTGATTGAATCTTGACTTGTGCTTGAAGTGCCACCTTTTCCTTCCTTGGAAGCCGAAGTTCCAGCGGAGATGCCCTTTAAACCAGCAATTACTGCAATAATCGCCTGCGTTTGCATTGCTCTATCATATTTTTCAGCAGTTTTGTTCCAGTCGTCCTGCGTCCAATCCTGTTTATTCGCTTGAGTAATGGCGGTGATAGCTCTGTCGCGAGATATGCTCCCTTCATCCAGTCCCTTTAAAATATCTTGAGCGTTTTTAGCATCTTCAGGATATAAATCACTGAAAATTAAGCGATATCCAGCTGCACTTTCACCATAGCTATCAAGAGCCTTTTGCGCCTCAGCAACCAGTGCTCCGCAGGCATCTCCTCCTTTATTACCCTGAGTACAGATATCGTGAATTGCCTGGTCTCTGGCTTTAGCCGTCTCGCGGAGATCTGCCAGTTCTTTTGCTTCATCTTCTGAAATGCTCCCCGCTTTCTCCTTGCGTTCCAGGTTAGACTTAATTTGGGCTTCGTTAGCGCTTAGATAATTATTCTCAACCTCTGTCCTGCCTGCAGATCCCCCACTTCCCACTCCGGCACTACCATCAACCGCACCGCCGGCTGCTGCGCCTGCCAGTGTTACAACATTCGCGACCAGCATCTTTTCATCGGCTGAGAGTTGATAAGCTTTTTTGCTGAACAACATTTCGCTGAGTGCATCACCAGAACTGAGCAATCCGGCCGTCAGTCCGCCCGCCGCACCGCCAATGGTGCTACCGCCCTGCGCTTTTGCAATCAGACCCGATGCCAGCGTATGCAGCAGGACGCGCATTGGCTCGTTACCCTGCGACACCTGCTTGACCATCTGCGCCAGCAGTGGCGCGGCACCTGCCGCTACCGCACCGCTGACGTTGCCGCCCGCCAGCCCGGCAAACAGCCCGCTGATGGCCTGTGCCGCAATCTGCAGGTCAGAACCGACGCCGTACTTCTCTTCAACTTTCTGATCAAAATCATCGAGCGTTTTTTTCTTATCCGCGTCTGAGAGTCCATTGAACGCGGCATCAGTTTTAAGCTTCTCTCTCTCCTGCTCTTTCTCCTGCTTCTTGAGCGCGTCGAAGGTCTGCTGGATAGCCTGCTGCCCCAGTACCGCCATCTCTCGCTGAACAGCCAGGCTGTCTTCCGCCTTCTGCGCATCAAACTTATCCCTCAGCGCATTCTCCGCTGCGGCAGTGTCGCGGCTGATTTGCGATACGTCCTGCTTCTGGGCATCCGGGTTGCGGATCTCAATCGTTCCCGGCGAGATGGCACTGTAGGTGGTAGAACTTGCCCGGTCCTTCGTCTGCTGCAGCGTGCCCATCGGCAGCGAGTTGCCACCCGACGGCTGTGGCTCCCCGGATTTCGGAATGTTGTTGATGAAGCTGTCAGACGCTGGCGTGGTGGTTTTACCCATGCTGCCGCTGACGGCCACGCTGAAGCCATTGCCGCCGGAATTGGCGTGGTTTTCAATATCGGTCCAGCCAAGCGTACCGGTGCTGAGGTGGTTTTTGTCCGTAGTTGCGGAGGAGGCGATGACTGCCCCATCCAGCTGCGTATGGTTGCCGACGTAAATGTTGTAGCCACCGTCACCCGCGCTGATGCTGCTCTGCTGCTGTACAGAATCAAAATCGTTATAAATTTTGCTGCCGCTCATGCTGGCGCTGCCCTGCACCGGTACGCCCGCACAGATTGGCGGCACGCAGATGCTGGCGCTGAAGCCGGATGAGCTCTGATGGCTGTCGTAGCTCGCACGGTCCTGCTGGCTGGCAATCTCCAGATTACGTCCCGCGTCGAGGTCAACATGATTACCGTTGAGGTTCGCGCCTTTCAGCGTCACGTCCTGACCGGCTTTTACCTTCAGGTCGCCTGCTGCGGTCACTTCGCTGTTGTGGTGAGTAATGCTGCTGCCGTTGCCGTTTGCGCTGTTCTGGCTGGCGGCCAGTTCAATTGAGAAGCCGTTCTGGCTGCCGCCGAGGCCAAAGCCCACGCCGACGCCATACTTGCTGCCGCCGCTGCTCGATTTCTGGCTGCTGCTGTCCGTGGCGCTGCTCAGGGCGATATCGCGGCCCGCACTCAGGGAAACGTTGTCGCCGCTGATTTTGGCGCCTTCGCCGGTAATGTCCTGCTTCGCCGTGACCGCAACGTCGCCGCCCGCTTTGAGCACGCTGCCGCTCTGCTGCGTACTGCTCTGCTCCACGGACTGATGGCTGCTGCCTGCGGTGGCGCTGACGGTGACTTTGACGGCTGCGGTGTTCTGGGTATACGCCGACAGCGCGGTCATGGCCGCCTGCGCGGCATAAATGGCCTGCAGGCGCGGATCGTCGCTCTGTTTGTGCGACTGAGCGACCTTGTCTGCCGCCTGCGCCATGCTCACGCCGTAGCCGGAGACCTGCGCGGTGATGCCATACTGCGAGGATTTACTGCTGCTGCTGGCGTCGTGCGTGTCTTTCGCCGGGTCGAGGTGGACGTTTTCACCGTTAACGTTCAGCGCATTGCCGGCGTAGACGTCTGCGCCCTGCAGGTTAACGTCTTTAGCTGCATTCACCGTCACGTTGCCCAGCGTACTGACGATGCCGCTGCGCACGGTGTTCTGCTGCGTGCCCGTGCTGGCGTTTTTCCAGCTGTTGTGGCCTACCCCCACGGTTCCGCTGTAGCCGTCGCCGCCCAGATCGCCAATGGCATGGTCCGATCCGCTGGCAGACGTCTGCTGACGGTCTTCCCCCGCGACGACGCTGACGTTGCCCTGCTCAGCGTTCAGTGCGACGCCGGTGGTGCCGGTCAGCGTTGAACCGCTTATCGCGATGTCACCTTTGTGGCTGGTCACGTCAACGCTGCCAGCGGTAATGGATGACGTGTGCTGCGTGAGAAGGCTGCTGTCGCCGTTCATCTGGCTGTTTTTGGAGCCGTAGTTGGTGCCCGCCGATCCGTTGTTTGGTGAACCGCCGCCGCTGCGCGCCAGCGCACCTATTGAGGCTGAGGTCGTCGCCGACCAGTTCTTGCTGCTACTGCTGCTGGCCGCCTTCTGACTGTCGGCGGCGCTGGTGATGTCGATATTGCGCGTGGCGTCCAGCGAGGCTTTACCGCCAGCGTTCAGGCTGCTGCCTTCGACCAGAATGTTGCCGGTGGCCGTATCCGCATCGCCACGGGCCTTCAGCGTCAGGTTGCCGGCGGCATTCAGCGTACTGCCACTCTGATAGACGCTTTCAGTGTTCTGGCTGGCTTTGCTGTCTGAACGACCATAGGTCAGGCCCGGTGCGGGTGAATCCAGCGCGCTGGCGCCAAACTCGTTACCCACCTGCTTGACCTGGTCGTACACCGAACTGGTGTTGCTCATGATGTCGCGCAGGTTGCGCACCGTGTCCAGCGGCCCCAGGTTCAGGCTCAGGCCAAACCCGCTGCTTTTTGACTCCTGTTTCGCGGTTTCGCGTACCTGATCCTGACCCGCCACGATGGCGATGTTCTTCGCCGTTACGCTGATGTCGCCGTTCTGACCGCCCGCGACCACGTCACTGCCCTTAATCAGCGCGTTGTTGCCTGCCGTCAGGGTGACCGCACCGTTGCCTGCGCCCACCAGGCTGCGCGCATCGCTCTGCGTGACCTGCTCGCCGTTGTGCTCGCTCTTCGCCGACTGTTTGCCGTAGCTGAGACCGAGTCCGCCGCCCATCAGCCCGCTTTTCTTCACCTCTTTCAGGCTGTAGGTAGAATCGGTGTTGGTGGCGGTGACGATATTCAGGTCATGGCCTGCGCTGAGTTCGACGCCCTTATCACCGGCCACGGAGGATCCCTGAACAGTGAGGTCATTGCCCGCAATCACGGAGACCGTGTTTCCGCTCAGCTGTGAGGCTTTTTCACGGGTGACGCTGTCTTCCTGAATGGTGTGCGTAATGGTCTTTTTGAGGAAACCTTTTTTGGTTTTGGTTTTGGTTTCTTCGCGGTACGCATAGTCGCTTTCGGTAGCAGTGGTGAGATCCACGTTACGACCGGCTTTCAGAGACAGGTCCTGGTCAGCTGTGATGTTACTGGCCTGGCTGGTAATATCGCGACCAGCCGTCAGGGAAGTGCTGCCCTTGCCGGTGATTTCAGTACCCTGCTGGCGCACGGTTTCGTTAATCACCGTCTTGTTACTGCCGCGTACGCTGTTGCCAGAACGATTCTCTTCTGCAACGAGGCTTATGTCGCGACCAGCATACAGTCCGATATCCCCCTCAGCCGCAAGGGCTGCCGCCTGGCTTTTCATATCCTGCCCGGCATTCATTGTCAGATTACCGCCGCTGGACACCGTTGTGCGCACTGCACTGGAGCTATGACTTTCTTTATTACCGATTTGATCATGGGCACTGGACTGCTGAGACGTTAAATCGAGGTTATTCCCCGCCGTCAGCGACATGTCCTTGCCTGAATTAAGCTGCCCTGACTCGACTGAAAGGTTTTTGCCTGCATTTATCGTTAATGCCGAACCTGCGGATAGCGTACTGCCTACCGCTGCGGTGCTGGCGTTATCACGATTACGGTTTTTAAAGTTACTGTTGATGGTATTCGCGCCGAGCCAGACATCATTCACTGCCTGAATTTTCAGGTCATTGTCAGCCTTTAGCAGAGAGGCGGTGTTGAGCAGGCTGTCACCAGCCATCAGAGAGAGATTACCTGTAGAGGTAATGGCTGCCTGATTTCCCTGCTCAGTAATGGCGTATTTACTCCAGATTGAGTTATTGCCGGTATTGGAGGTATTCGTCAGGTTAATAATGTTTCCACTGACACTTTCAAGTGCCACCTGCTTGCCACTGATGGTTGAGCCAATGTTATTGATATTTCCCAGGGCACTCAGGTTCAAGCCTTCGCCTGCCTTAATAAGGCTGCTGTTAATATTCTCAATCTGAGTCTGACTGGTCAGCGCGACATTCTGCGTCGCGGCAATTGTGCTGCCGTTATTGCGGATATTGTCTGCCGTCAGCGTGACGTTACTGCCTGCAATCACGCTGCCGTTGGCCACGGTGACATCTTTAGGTGACAGGTAAAGTTTCGGTACCATCACCGTCTGGCCATTGATCGTCGCTTGCTCCCACCACAGTATGCTGTGATCGAGAGCAGCAATCTGTTCCGCATTCAGTGATACACCGAACTCTAATCCCAGAGATTGCTGTGCTTTCGCTGCGTTATCCATCAGATAGGACATCTGTTCCAGATCGGAACCCATACCGTTGATATAACGGTTCCCGGTCTGGCTCAATAGCGCATTGCTGACATAACGGGTATCAAATGCCGCATCACCAAGATAGCGATAATCCTGCTCCGGTTTGAGCTGCAAACGATCCAGCAAATAAGAAGGCCCAAGGAATTGACCGACATCGGTATAGGCGCTTCGCGTCTCAGCCGGAGCGGCTGAAGGCTGACGATGAAGCAGGGTATTCAGATCGCTAAACAGGGTCTGATCAAGATCTCCTAAACCATTAAGTTTCGGGTTAACGGTGATCAAATAGGGACTGGCAGGATCCTGCGACACCGTAAAGTAGCCATTCTGCGTTTCCGGGATCGGGTAGGCGCTGGTATCGACTTTCTGCCCCTCGGGAAGCCTTCCGGGCTGCGGTATAAATGCATCGTCTGAATTACCAACCAGAGTTATTTTTTTGCCGCTGGTTTGCAGGGCTACCGTTTTGTCAGCAATGGCGTTCAGTCCCCTGACCGTTGTGTCAGACGATACCAGGGCTCCTCCGC
>NZ_VOQX01000135.1:0-9255 GCF_016643525.1 Pantoea sp. Morm
CGGTGCGACGCGGCGTTCGGCCTGCTGTCGCGAGGTGGCGTATATTACGCTTTCCTCCTTCAGAGTCAAACACTTTTTTCAGCGTTTTTCTCCGGCGGGGTGAATCGCTTCACGCCCTGCTGAGCCGCCTGCGTTGCCGCTTTGCCGTCTCAGTGGTGGCGCATTATAGGGCGAACTTATGGAAGCGCAAGTGCAAATTTCAACTTTTTTACTGTTCGCTTAAGATTTGTGCAGAAGGCCTGATTTCAGGCCTTTTTCATGCGCGCCGGCAGCTCTGCGAGACTATCAATCACCCAATCCGCAGCCGCTTCGCCTTCGGCGGTGACCGGCTTACCACTGCGCACCAGCACTTTGGTTCCCACACCTGCCGCCTTCGCTGCCAGCATATCTTCCAGCTTATCGCCCACCATATAAGAAGCCGCCATATCGATGTTCAGGTGTTTCTGTGCCGAAAGCAGCATGCCCGGTTGCGGCTTGCGGCAATCGCAAGTCTGGCGGTACTCCACGACCGTTGCATCAGGCAGATGCGGGCAGAAATAGATGCCGTCGAGATCGACATCGCGATCGGCCAGAGACCAGTCCATCCACTCGGTGAGTTGCATAAACTGATCTTCGGTAAACATGCCGCGCGCGATGCCAGACTGGTTGGTCACCAGCACCAGCGCGTAGCCCATCTTCTTTAACGCCTGCAGCGCTTCAATGGTGCCATCAATAAACTGAAAATTATCGATCTCATGAACATAGCCGTGATCGACATTCAGGGTGCCATCACGATCGAGAAAAATAGCCGGGACTGGGTTCGCCACGTAGAAACTCCTGCTGCAAATAGTGCCGCGCAGTATCGCATGATTGCGCATACCGTGAGAATGGCAGATTGAATGACTTTGATTGATTTAGCCGTCTGGATGCCTTACCATCCATCCAGATTTCGCCTGCCCCGGCGGCGCGAAAACCGATACACCACGGACAACGCAACACGATAACAATTAAACTAATGATTAAACTCGAAAATATCACCAAAGTGTTCCAGCAGGGTTCACGCACTATTCAGGCGTTGTCAAACGTTAGCCTGCACGTGCCTGCCGGACAAATTTATGGCGTCATCGGTTCATCCGGTGCCGGTAAAAGTACGCTCATCCGCTGCGTCAATCTGCTGGAGCGCCCGACATCCGGTCGCGTGCTGGTTGACGGTCAGGAGCTCACCGCGCTCTCTTCCGGGCAGTTAACGCTGGCGCGCCGCCAGATTGGCATGATCTTCCAGCACTTCAACCTGATGAACTCCCGCACCGTGTCGGGCAACGTTGCGCTGCCGCTTGAGCTGGGTAACCTGTCACGCGAAGCGATCAAAAAGCGCGTCAGCGAGCTGCTGGAGCTGGTCGGTCTGGCGGACAAACACGACAGCTGGCCGGCGAATCTGTCCGGCGGTCAGAAACAGCGCGTCGCGATTGCCCGTGCGCTGGCCAGCAATCCGAAGGTGCTGCTGTGTGATGAAGCCACCAGCGCGCTGGACCCGGCCACCACCCGCTCGATTCTGGAGCTGCTGAAAGACATCAACCGTCGTCTCGGCATCACTATTCTGCTGATTACTCACGAGATGGATGTGGTGAAACGCATCTGCGATCAGGTGGCGGTGATCAGCAACGGCGAACTGATTGAAAAAGACAGCGTCAGCGAAGTGTTCTCGCATCCGAAAACGCCCCTGGCCCAGCAGTTTATTCAGTCAACGTTGCATCTGGATATTCCGGATGATTACCAGCAGCGCATGCAGGCGAGCGCGGGCAGCGAGAGCGTGCCACTGCTGCGGCTGGAGTTCACCGGTAAATCGGTGGATGCGCCGCTGCTGTCAGAAGCCGCGCGCCGTTTCAACGTCAATAACAACATTATCAGTGCCCAGATGGATTACGCCGGTGGCGTGAAGTTCGGCATCATGCTGGCCGAAATGGACGGCAGTGAAACAGATACACAAGCCGCTATTGCCTGGCTGAAAGAAAATCATGTGAAAGTAGAGGTGCTGGGTTATGTCTGAAGCGATGCTGTGGTTACTGACGCGTGGCGTCTGGGAAACGCTGATGATGACCTTCGTTTCTGGTTTCTTTGGCTTTGTGCTTGGCCTGCCGGTTGGCGTACTGCTGTACGTCACGCGTCCGGGGCAGATTCTGGCCAACACTGCGCTGTATCGCGTGCTGTCAGCCATCGTCAATATTTTCCGTTCTATTCCTTTCATTATCCTGCTGGTGTGGATGATTCCGTTTACCCGCGCCATCGTCGGCACTTCCATTGGTCTGCAGGCGGCCATCGTTCCGCTGACCGTAGGCGCGGCGCCGTTTATCGCCCGTATGGTGGAGAATGCGCTGCTTGAGTTGCCGACCGGACTGATTGAAGCCTCGCGCGCCATGGGTGCCACACCGCTGCAGATCGTGCGTAAATTGCTGCTGCCGGAAGCGCTGCCAGGGCTGGTGAATGCCGCTACAATTACCCTGATTACGCTGGTGGGCTACTCCGCCATGGGTGGTGCTGTGGGCGCGGGCGGTCTGGGCCAGATTGGCTATCAGTATGGTTACATCGGCTATAACGCCACCGTGATGAATACCGTGCTGATTTTGCTGGTGGTGCTGGTGTATTTAATTCAGTTCTGTGGTGACCGCATCGTGCGTGCGGTGTCACATAAATAAGCAAACAACATCAATAGTCCTCTATTAAGGAAAGGATATGTCTTTCACATTTAAAAAGATTGCCGCTGTGGGTGCTCTGATTGGCGCGATTGCGCTGGCAGGATGCGATCAGAAAGAGAAAGATCCCAACCACATTAAAGTGGGTGTGATTGTCGGGGCTGAGCAGCAGGTTGCGGAAACTGCCGTGAAAGTCGCGAAAGAGAAATACGGTCTCGATGTTGAACTGGTTACCTTTAACGATTACGTGCTGCCTAACGAAGCACTGAGCAAAGGCGATATTGACGTTAACGCCTTCCAGCACAAGCCGTACCTCGATCAGCAGATCAAAGACCGCGGCTACAAACTGGTGCCGGTCGGCAACACCTTCGTTTATCCGATTGCCGGCTACTCGAAAAAAATCAAATCGCTGGATGAGCTGCAGAACGGTGCGCAGATCGCTATCCCGAACGATCCAACCAACCTCGGTCGCTCTCTGCTGCTGCTGCAGAAAGTGGGCCTGATCAAACTGAAAGATGGCGTGGGCCTGCTGCCAACCTCACTGGATATCACTGAGAATCCAAAGAACCTGAAGATTGTTGAGCTGGAAGCGCCACAGCTGCCACGTTCACTCGACGATCAGCAAATTGCGCTGGCGGTGATCAACACCACTTACGCCAGCCAGATTGGCCTGACCCCGGCGAAGGACGGCATCTTCGTAGAAGATAAAGACTCGCCGTACGTGAACCTGATCGTTAGCCGCGAAGACAACAAAGACGCGGAGAACGTGAAGAAGTTTGTTGAGGCTTATCAGTCAGACGAAGTGTCTGAAGCCGCCAACAAAATCTTCAACGGCGGCGCAGTGAAAGGCTGGTAATTATCCCTTTCATGCGGTGCAGGGCGGCTTCGGCCGCCCTTTCTATTTCAGCATGTGGCAGCTGACTTGTTATTTCTGGTCGTCCTTGTTTCAATAACGCCACTTTTTATTACATGAGGATGTTGCCATGCGTTTTTTACCGCTCTGCTTGTTGGCATTGATGCTGACCGGGTGCGTGCGTGAATATCACCCAATAAGCAGTGCTCCGTCTCGCCCGCAGCAATCAACCAGCGAACCTCAACGCAAACCGGCTGCGCGTCCGGCCCCGGTGAAGATCTATACCGATGCGACCGATCTGGTCAGCAATCCGTTCCGCGATCTGGGCGAAGTGTCGGGTGATGATTGCCAGAGCAGCACCCAGGACTCACCGCCGAACCTCAATACCGCGCGTAAACGCCTGCAGATTAAAGCGGCCGGCATGAAAGCCAACGCCGTGCTGCTGCACAAGTGTGAAATTGTCTCCAGCACGCCAGGCTGCTATCGCCAGGCCGTATGCCAGGGCTCCGCGCTGAAAGTCTCGAATCAATGAGTGAATTTGCCTTTGCGCAAATCGGCGTGATCCGTTCGCCGTGGAAAGAGAAATTTGCCGTACCGCGCCAGCCGGGTCTGGTGCAGGACGGCGGTGGCGAACTGCATCTGCTGGCGCCGTACAATCAGCCTGAAGCGGTGCGTGGACTGGAGGCATTCAGCCATCTGTGGGTGCTGTTCGTCTTTCACCAGACCATGGCCGGCGGCTGGCGCCCAACCGTACGCCCGCCGCGCCTCGGCGGTAATGCCCGCATGGGCGTATTTGCCACCCGCTCGACCTTTCGCCCCAATCCTATCGGCATGTCGCTGGTTGAGCTCAAAGGCATCCGCTGCGAGCAGCAACAGGTGATTCTGCAATTAGGCAGCCTCGATTTGGTGGACGGCACCCCTGTGGTGGATATCAAGCCTTACCTGCCCTTCGCCGAAGCGCTGCCTGAGGCGCGCGCGGGGTTCGCTCAGAGCGCGCCCGACGCCAGCATGCCGGTGCGTTTCTCCGCGCAGGCGCAGCAGCAGCTGCAGCTGCAGCAACGTCACTACCCGCAGCTGGCGCGCTTTATCACTGAAGTGCTGGCGCAGGATCCGCGTCCGGCTTATCGCAAAGGTGAAAGCCCTGGCCGTGAATATGCCGCGTGGCTGCTCGACTTTAATGTGCGCTGGCGCATTGACGCGGCGGGAACCGAGGTGATCGCGCTCGATCCACGCTAAAACAAGCTTTTGAGTGACGGATCTCGCTGGTACACTAGCCGCCAGCAAATTTTTTGTTCGTATCCTTCCGTACAACTGGAATCGTAAATTAATGCGTACTACTCAATATCTGCTCTCCACCCTGAAGGAGACGCCTTCCGATGCTGAAGTGATCAGCCACCAGCTGATGCTGCGCGCCGGTATGATCCGCAAACTGGCTTCCGGTCTCTATACCTGGCTGCCGACCGGTATTCGCGTGCTGCGAAAAGTTGAAAACATCGTGCGCGAAGAGATGAACAACGCCGGTGCGATTGAGATCTCCATGCCGGTGGTTCAGCCAGCCGATCTGTGGGAAGAGAGCGGACGCTGGGAGCAGTACGGCCCGGAGCTGCTGCGCATTAAAGACCGCCACGAACGTCCGTTTGTGCTGGGTCCGACCCATGAAGAAGTGGTCACCGACCTGATCCGCAACGAGCTGAGCTCCTATAAGCAGCTGCCGCTCAACGTCTATCAGATCCAGACCAAATTCCGTGATGAAGTACGCCCGCGTTTTGGCGTGATGCGTTCGCGCGAATTCATCATGAAGGATGCGTACTCATTCCACACCTCGCAGCAGTCGCTGCAGGAAACTTACGATGCGATGTACCGCGCCTACAGTCAGAGCTTCAGCCGCATGGGGCTGGATTTCCGCGCCGTGCAGGCCGATACCGGTTCGATTGGCGGCAGCGGCTCGCATGAGTTCCAGGTGCTGGCGCAGAGTGGTGAAGATGATGTGATCTTCTCCAGCGAGTCCGATTACGCGGCCAACATTGAGAAAGCCGAAGCGCTGGCTCCTGCCGGTGAACGCCCGGCGGCAACGCAGGTGCTGACGCAGTTCGCTACGCCAAACGCGAAAACCATCGCCGAGCTGGTCGAACAGCACCAGATCCCGGTAGAAAAAACGGTGAAAACGCTGATCGTGAAAGCCAGCGAAGAGAGCGGTCATTCGCTGGTTGCGCTGCTGTTACGCGGCGACCACGAGCTCAACGAAATCAAAGCCGAGCATCTGGACATTGTGGCCGCGCCACTGGAAATGGGCAGCGAGGAAGAGATTCGCGCCGCCATCGGTGCCGGTTTTGGCTCTCTCGGTCCGGTCGGTCTGACCATCCCGGTGATTGCTGACCGCACCGTGGCAAAAATGAGTGACTTCGCGGCAGGCGCCAACATTGATGGCCAGCACTATGCCGGCATCAACTGGGGCCGCGATCTGCCAGAAGCACGCGTAGAAGATATTCGTAACGTGGTAGAAGGCGATCCGAGCCCGGATGGCAAAGGCGTGCTGATGATTAAGCGCGGCATTGAAGTCGGCCACATCTTCCAGCTCGGCACCAAATATTCGGACGCGATGAAAGCAGCGGTACAGGGTGAAGATGGTCGCAACCAGATCATGACCATGGGCTGCTACGGTATCGGTATCACCCGCGTCGTGGCGGCGGCTATCGAACAGAACCACGACGAGCGCGGGATTATCTGGCCAGCGGCGCTGGCACCGTTCGAAGTGGCGATTCTGCCGATGAACATGCACAAATCCTTCCGCGTGAAAGAGCTGGCGGAACAGCTGTACAACGAGCTGCGCGCCAAAGGCATCGATGTCATTCTTGACGATCGTAAAGAGCGTCCGGGCGTGATGTTCGCCGATATGGAACTGATCGGCGTACCGCACACTATCGTGATTGGCGATCGCAACCTGGATAACCAGGAGATCGAGTACAAAGCCCGCGCCGCCAGCGAGAAGCAGATGATCAAGCAGCACGACATCGTCGACTTCCTCAGCCGCGCCCTCAACAAGTAATCCCCTGACGCCTCCTGCCGGAGGCGTTTTTTTTAGCGTAGCTTGCCGCGCAGCGCCTTCACATTGCTGCGTCGTGATTTACCTTCCAGCCGCCGCTCTCGGGACGCCCGCGTCGGGCGCGTCGCGCGGCGCACTTTCTCCACCGTTGTCAGCTCGCGTATCAGGTTGATTAGCCGCTGCAGCGCCGCTTCGCGGTTCATCTCCTGGCTGCGATACTCCTGCGCTTTGATAATCACCACGCCATCGGCGCTGATCAAATGGTGGTTCGCCTCCAGCAGCCGCTGTTTATAAAACGGCGGTAGCGACGAGGCGTGAATATCGAAGCGCAGATGGATAGCGGTCGACGTCTTATTGACGTGCTGGCCGCCCGCGCCCTGAGCGCGAATGGCACTGAGCTCCACTTCATTGTCCGCAATTGAAACACTACGTGACAGCACAATCATCTGCCACCTGCCGTTATCAGCGCGGTTGTATCCGGAAATAACCTGTTCATCAACTTAACCTTTTGTGCGCCGCCAGGCTGGCTAAGACCAGTGCTGGCTGTCACTTTTTGCCCTTTCTTTGCCACCTTCCCTGCGCCCCCTGGCTGATTTCCAGCGAACCCCTGTGATATAGTCGCATATCAACCAGAGTATTGATGCTCTGCTGAGGAGGTGTATGTGCAAAAGTATTGTGAGTTAGTTCGCCAGAAGTATGCCGGGATTGGCAGCGGCGACCTGGGGTATGTGCCAGACGCGATCGGATGCGCACTGAAAGCACTCAATGATATTGCCGCTAATTCTGCGCTAAACTCTTCTGTCAGGGAACAGGCAGCGTATGCCGCTGCAAACTTATTGGTGAGCGACTATGTTGACGAATGAAGCCTACAAACCCATCAACTGTGATGACTACGACAACCTCGAGCTCGCCTGTACCAAACACTGGACGCTGTCGCTGGAGCTCAAAAACGGCGACCAGCTGAAAGCGAAAGCCGTGGACATGGTCTCACGTAAAAACGTCGAGTATCTTGCGGTCGACCTCTCCGGTGAAACGCGCGAGCTGCGTCTCGACCACATCGCCAGCTTCAGCCATCCTGAGCTGGGCACCGTTATCGTCAGCGAAGACGAATAATCTCTCCCCGGGCGGGAAAGCTATTCCCGCCCACCTCGCTTAAGGCTGCAGCGAAGCGTAGTACGCCGCTAAATCATCCATATCCTGATCGCTCAACCCGGCCACAAAGGCTTTCATTACCTCTGCCTGACCGCCACTGCGCTCGCCTTTTTTGTAAGCCTGCAGCGAATGCAGCAGGTAGGGCGCATGCTGCCCGGCCAGATTAGGGTAAAGCGGCACCGCGCTCTTACCTTCCGAGCCATGGCACGCCATACAGCTGGCGGCTTTCTGCGCGCCGGCCTTGACGTCGCCCTGCGCAAACGCCGGCAGCGCAGCAGCCAGTAGCGCCGCGACCATCCACTGTTTCATCATTGCTGTTCCTTTTTAGGGTGTTGACCAGATCGCCTGCCAGCCTTGCGTCTCGCCCGCCGCGCCTGCGCGGGTGACAAACAGCCCCGGCGCGGCAATCAGCGTCTGGTTGTAGTAAATCAACGGAATGCGTTCACGCTGCCACGGCGGGACGCCCAGCTCCTGCCACAGTTTTTTCATTTCGCGACCACCAGCCCGGCCGACAACATGGTGATAGCCGCGGGCCTGAAAGCGCACAATAACCTGCTCATCCGCCGCCGGCTGGCGCAGTTCCGCCTGCGCCGGGCTGGCGCGCAGTTCACCCAGCCCATCAGGCAAAATTAATGGCTGCGTCAGCGGCTGCCAGGTTAGCGAGTGCTGACTCAGTGAGTGCTGTCGCGGCAGCCAGTAAAGCCGCTCCCGGTAGCGCCGCAGTTCGTGCGCGCCAAAGCGCAGACACGGCTGCGCATCTTCACGGCTGTGCATCACCTCATCGGTAATGCGCTGCAGCGCGTCGCGCGCGGGCATTGCGCCGCCGCGTTCGCTAATCCAGCGCCGCAGCAGCGCGTGCCGCCGTGCCTCGCTACAGGCCAGCAGCGGCGTAAAATGCAGTGCGCCCTGGGCATCGGTCAGCTGCGCCAGCTGCTCGCTGAGCAGCTCATCCAGCAGTTGCTCCTGCTCACCGCATAGCGCTGCGCTGCGGGCACTGGCCGCGCTGAAGTGCGGCCAGCGCGCCTGCAGCAGCGGCAGCACGTCCTGGCGCAGGAAATTGCGATCGTAGCGACGGTCAGCGTTGCTCTCATCGTCAATCCAGTCCAGCTGGTGCCCGACAGCGTAAGTTTCCAGCTGCTGACGGCTGAGGTTAAGCAACGGGCGCAGATGCCAGTGGCCGTTAACCTGCCGCTGCTGCGGCATCGCCGCCAGACCAGCCGGACCGCTGCCGCGTTTCAGCGCCAGCAGCAGCGTTTCAGCCTGGTCATCGAGGTGCTGAGCAGTAAGTAAGTACTCACCGGGTTGCAGGTGTGTGAATAACGCCTGATAGCGCATCGTGCGGGCTGCGGCTTCGATACCGCCGGCGCGAGCGTCCACCTGCACGCGCAGCACCTCACAGGGAATGTGCCACTGCTGACACTGCTGCTGGCAGTGCGCCGCCCAGCGATCGGCGTTGGGGCTTAAACCATGATGCACGTGTAATGCGCGCACGTGCAGCTGCGGCTGCTGGCGTTGCCAGTTCACTAACTGATGCCGCA
>NZ_VOQX01000136.1:0-8872 GCF_016643525.1 Pantoea sp. Morm
GCGCGCTGGCTGCCATCAGGGCTGACGGTTTCAATCACCGCATCCAGCACTCGCATCGCCACCGCCATATCGCTGGGATGGGTGGCAATACAGGCTTCGCTGACACCCACTACCGCATGCTGGCGGCTGAATCCTTCGCGTGCGGCACAGCCCGTCCCCGGCTGACGCTTGTTACAGGGTTGATTAACATCGTAAAAATAGGGACAGCGCGTGCGCTGCAGCAAGTTGCCAGCGGTGGTGGCCTGATTGCGCAGCTGGCCTGAAGCACCCGCCACCAGCGCGCGCGTCAGCACGGCATAGTCGCGCCGGATGCGCGCGTCTGCCGCCAGATCGGTGTTGCGCACCAGCGCACCAATACGTAAGCCGCCCCCGGCGGTGGGTTCAATGCTGTCCAGCGCCAGTCCGTTAACATCAATCAGATGCGACGGGGTTTCAATTTCCAGCTTCATCAAATCGAGCAAATTGGTACCGCCGGCGATAAAGCGTGCGCCCGGATGCTGCATCGCGCTGCTGGCGGCCTGTACAGGCGTCGCAGCCCGTTCAAAGGTAAAGGCTCTCATGCTTTCTGGCCTCCGGCGTACTCTTCAATGGCGGCAAGAATGTTGGCATAGGCGCCGCAGCGGCAGATGTTGCCGCTCATGCGCTCACGAATCTCTTCATCGCTCAGCGCTGGCGCGGCGGTCAGATCGCCCGTGACATGGCTGGGAATGCCCGCCGCAATTTCCTGCAGTACCGCCAGCGAGGAACAAATTTGCCCCGGCGTGCAGTAGCCGCACTGATAGCCGTCGTGGCGGATAAAGGCGGACTGTAGCGGGTGCAGATCATCAGGCGTGCCGACGCCTTCAATGGTGGTCACTTCGGCATCCTGCTGCATCACCGCGAGAGTGAGGCAGGCGTTGATGCGCCGGCCATTGACCAGCACGGTACAGGCACCGCATTGACCGTGATCGCAGCCTTTTTTGGTGCCGGTCAGGTGTAAATGTTCGCGCAGCGCGTCCAGCAGCGTGGTGCGGGTATCCACGTTAAGCTGCTGAGGTTCGCCGTTCACCTGCAGCGTGACCGGCACCGTGACGGGGGCCGGCGCGGCGGAACCGGCACCGGCTGTCAGCCGGGCTCGCTCTGTCTCTTCCTGCTGCGGTGAATACCGCTGGGTCTTCTCATCGCGTGGGTTGCTCATGCCTTTGCCTCCGGACAAGTGGCGAAATGAAATCTCAATGACACCGATTTTTATAAGGTTTTGGAAAACTTTAAGCATAGACGTCAATACGCAGACGACCATGCGGCAGGGCGAAACCGATCCCAGCAACGGACAAGTCTGAAGCCTGTCGGACTGTTCACGGTGACAAATACCCGCATTCATGATTAATATGCATGCTTTGCTAAACCGTTTTAGCGATTAAGTGAGACTGAATTATGATGAAACGTATCTGGTGTCTGGGTGATGCCGTAGTGGATTTGCTGCCTGATGACGCAGGCCGTTTGTTGCAGTGTCCCGGTGGCGCGCCCGCCAACGTGGCAGTGGGTATCGCCCGGCTGGCGGGTAACAGCGGATTTATCGGACGGGTGGGCGACGATCCTTTTGGCCAGTTTTTGTGTCAGACCCTGGCGCAGGAAAAGGTGGATGTTTCCCATATGCGCAAAGATGTGCAGCAGCGCACCTCCACGGTGGTCGTGGCCCTGGATGAGCAGGGCGAGCGTACCTTCACTTTCATGGTGCGCCCCAGCGCCGACTTGTTTCTCACGCCAGACGATTTGCCGCGGTTTCAGTGTGGCGAGTGGCTGCACTGCTGTTCGATTGCGTTACTCGCCGAGCCGTCGCGCACGGCGGCGTTAACCGCCATGCAGCGCGTGCGTGAGGCGGGCGGTTTTGTCAGCTTCGATCCGAATATCCGTCTTGATTTGTGGTCCGATGCGGCGGAGTTGCTGCAATGCCTCAGTGCGGCCCTGCAACGGGCGGATGTGGTGAAGCTCTCCGTGGAAGAACTGGCCTTTATGACGGACACCGCCGACATTGACAGCGGCATCGCGCAACTGGCGCAGCGCTTCTCCGTTAAATTGTTGTTAGTCACACAGGGCAGCGCTGGCGTGCGTGCTTATTTTGATGGCCGGCAAACTCACTATCCCGCGCGTGCGGTGATCAGCGTGGATACCACCGGTGCCGGCGATGCCTTCGTGGCGGGACTGCTGTGGGAACTGGCGCAGCGGGGTCTGCCGGCGGATGAAGCGCAGCTGGCGGCCTGCCTGCGCACGGCGCAGGCGTGCGGGGCGCTGGCTACCACCGCCAAAGGCGCAATGACCGCGTTACCCAACCATCAACAGCTACAGCAGCACAGTATCTGACCCCGCCGTTTTCCCTGTTTTGCGATGTATCTCACATCCACTAAATCGGTTTAGCAAAATCCATTGCGCTTTAAAAAATGGCACCGCTATGATGCGGTGCTTAAATCGGTTTAGCAAAAAATACATCTGATGATAGCCTTGCCTCAGGGATGCAAAACAGTGAAAAAAAGCATAATCGCTATAACCCTTAGTACCGTGTTAGGCTCAGGCTCAGCCTGGGCGGCAGACGACATGAGCA
The DNA here is from genome assembly GCF_016643525.1 of Pantoea sp. Morm. Lineage (NCBI taxonomy): Bacteria > Pseudomonadati > Pseudomonadota > Gammaproteobacteria > Enterobacterales > Erwiniaceae > Pantoea > Pantoea sp. Morm. Next base: position 2,579 of record NZ_VOQX01000136.1, read on the forward strand.
GTATTGAAGCGCGCCTGGCGGCGATGGAAAAAAGACTGGCCGCGGCTGAACAGCGTGCCAGCTTAGCGGAGCAGCGCGCGCAGGCGGCGGAACAGCAGGTGCAAAAGCTGGCTGCGGTGCAGCAGCAGAACCCGACGCCGGTTGCCGTGGCACAGACCGAACCGCGCGCCGCTCAGCCTGTTGCGCCCGCCGCCAGCAGCGAGTCAGAGGGCTTTGAGTTTCATGGCTACGCACGCTCTGGCCTGTTGATGAACAGTTCCGCTGCGAAAACTCAGGGCGGGCCCACCCTCACGCCGGCCGGTGAGACCGGCGGTCACGTCGGGCGGCTCGGCAATGAGCCGGATACCTACGTTGAACTTAACCTCGAACATAAACAAACGCTGGCCAACGGTGCCACCACGCGCTTCAAGGCGATGCTGGCCGACGGACAGCGCACCTACAACGACTGGACTGCCGCCAGCAGCGATCTCAACCTGCGTCAGGCGTTTGTCGAACTGGGGCAGCTACCGACCTTCACCGGTGCGTTCAAAGACTCCACGGTGTGGGCCGGTAAGCGTTTCGACCGGGATAACTTCGACATCCACTGGATCGATTCCGATGTGGTGTTCCTCGCCGGAACCGGGGCCGGTATTTACGACATGAAGTGGGGCGATGACGCCCGCAGCAACCTGTCGATTTATGGCCGCACCTTCGGTGACATCGAAAATAACGAAAACACCGCGCAAAACTACATTCTGTCGCTGAATAACTTCGTCGGCCCGCTGCAGCTGATGGTGAGCGGCATGCGCGCCAAAGATAACGATCAGCGCACCGATATCGACGGTCGTCGCGTGAAAAGTGATGCTGCTAATGACGGTGTGCACGCCCTGGTCGGATTGCACAACGACAGCTTCTACGGCCTGGGTGAAGGTTCAGCGAAAACCGCGCTGCTGTACGGTCATGGCCTCGGCGCAGAAGTGAAGAGCATCGGTTCCGACGGCGCGCTGTTGCCGCAGGCGAATACCTGGCGGCTCGCCAGCTACGGGATGACGCCGCTGGGCGCGGGCTGGCACATCGCGCCGGCGCTGCTGGCGCAGAGCAGCAAAGACCGCTACGTCAAAGGCGACAGCTATGAGTGGGCCACCGTGAACCTGCGCCTGATTCAGGAATTTACGCAGAACTTTGAGATGCAGTATGAAGGCTCATATCAGTACATGGATCTGCGGCCTGAAGGCTATAACAATCGTCAGGCCGTCAGCGGCAACTTCTACAAGCTCACCGTCGCCCCCACGCTCAAAGCCAGCGATGTGGGCGAATTCCTCAAGCGTCCGGAAATCCGCCTGTTCGCCAGCTGGATGGACTGGGATCATCGTCTGGATAACTACGCCAGCGATGACGCCTTTGGCAGCACCGGCTTTAAGTCCGGTGGCGAGTGGAACTTTGGCGTGCAAATGGAAACCTGGTTCTGATGAAACGGCCCGCGTGCGGGCCGCTTAGCGCATGATGGCATAACAACCAAAAATAGAGGTTACTATGGATTTTGTTACTCTTTCCCGGTCGCTGCTGCCGCTGCTGGGAGGCCGGGAAAATATCGCCAGTGCGGCGCACTGCGCCACACGTTTGCGCCTGGTGCTGATGGATGACGCCAAAGCCGACACCGCCGCGATTGGCAAGCTGGAGGGCGTGAAGGGCTGTTTTCGCAATGCCGGACAGCTGCAGGTGATTTTTGGCACTGGCGTGGTGAATAAAGTGTATGCCGCGTTTATCCGCGAAGCTGGCATCAGTGAAACCAGTAAATCTGAAGCCGCGGACATCGCCGCGCGCAAGCTCAATCCGTTCCAGCGTATTGCGCGTCTGCTGTCGAACATTTTTGTACCGATCATCCCGGCGATTGTGGCCTCTGGCCTGCTAATGGGACTGCTCGGCATGGTTAAAACCTACGGCTGGGTTAACCCCGACAACGCGCTGTATATCATGCTGGATATGTGCAGCTCGGCGGCCTTTATTATCCTGCCGATCCTGATTGGCTTTACCGCGGCACGTGAGTTTGGCGGTAACCCGTTCCTCGGTGCCACGCTCGGCGGCATCCTGACGCATCCGGCGCTCACCAACGCCTGGGGCGTGGCGGCCGGCTTCCATACCATGAACTTTTTCGGTATCGAAGTGGCGATGATCGGCTACCAGGGCACGGTGTTTCCGGTGCTGCTGGCGGTGTGGTTTATGAGCGTGCTGGAGAAGCAGCTGCGCCGGGTGATTCCGGACGCGCTGGATCTGATCCTGACGCCGTTCCTGACGGTGATCATTGCCGGCTTCGTTGCGCTGCTGGTGATTGGTCCGGCAGGGCGGATGCTGGGCGACGGTATTTCATTCGTCCTCAGCACGCTGATTGCCCATGCCGGCTGGCTGGCCGGACTGGTGTTTGGCGGGCTTTACTCGGTTATCGTGATCACTGGCGTGCACCACAGCTTCCATGCGATTGAAGCCGGGCTGCTGGGCAATCCGGCGATTGGCGTCAACTTCCTGCTGCCGATTTGGGCGATGGCTAACGTGGCGCAGGGCGGTGCCTGTCTGGCGGTGTGGTTCAAAACCAAAGATGTGAAAATCAAAGCCATCTCGCTGCCGTCCGGCTTTTCAGCGCTGCTGGGTATTACCGAGGCGGCGATTTTCGGTATCAACCTGCGCTTTATGAAACCCTTTATCGCCGGCCTGATTGGCGGCGCGCTGGGCGGTGCCTGGGTAGTGTCGGTGCATGTGTATATGACGGCTGTCGGTCTCACCGGGCTGCCGGGCATGGCGATTGTGCAGGCCAGTTCGTTGCTTAACTATGCCATTGGCATGGTGATTGCGTTCAGCAGCGCATTTATGATCTCTTATCTGCTCAAATACAAAACGGACGCGGAATAATGGCGGCTTCTACATTGTTACCCGATATTTTACAGGCGGTGATGCGCGGTCAGCCGCGCGCGCTGAGCGACCCGCATTATCCGGGCTGGCATCTGGCACCCGTCACCGGATTGCTTAACGATCCGAACGGCTTTATCCACTTCGCCGGGCGTTACCATCTGTTCTATCAGTGGAATGCGCTGGGCTGTCAGCATCAGCATAAATGCTGGGGCCACTGGAGTTCCGCCGATTTGCTGCACTGGCAGCATGAACCCATAGCGCTAATGCCGGATGAAGAGTATGACCGCAGCGGCTGCTATTCGGGCAGCGCCGTTGATGACAATGGCGCGCTGACGTTGATCTATACCGGCAACGTGAAGTTTGCCGATGGCGCGCGTACCGCCTGGCAGTGTCTGGCGGTGCAGAATGCGCAGGGCGGCTTTGACAAACTCGGGCCGGTGATCGCGCTGCCCGACGGCTATACCGGACACGTGCGCGACCCGAAAGTGTGGCGGCATGGCGAACACTGGTTCATGGTGCTGGGCGCGCAGGATTTGCAAAAGCAGGGCAAAGTATTGCTGCTGCGCTCGGCGGACCTGCGTGAGTGGCACAATCTGGGCGAGATTGCCGGCAGCGGCCTGAACGGGCTGGCGGCAGCCAGTTACATGTGGGAATGCCCGGACATGTTTACCCTCGGCGATACCACCTTCCTGATTTGCTGTCCGCAGGGGCTTGCGCAGGAACAGCATCGTTTTCTCAATGCACATCCCAGCGCGTGGCTGTCCGGCGATCTTGATTACGTTAACGCCCGCTTTAGCCATGGCGAATTGCATGAGCTTGACGCCGGTTTCGAGTTTTACGCGCCGCAAACCACGCTAACCGCCGACGGACGCCGGCTGCTGGTGGGCTGGATGGGTGTGCCGGACGGCGAGGAGATGCTGCAGCCCACGGTGGCCAATGGCTGGATCCATCAGATGACCTGCGTGCGCGAACTGGGCACGCGTGATGGCCGGCTGTTCCAGCGTCCGGTCACTGAACTGCAGGCGCTGCGCAGCGCTGAACAGCACTATCAGGGGCCAGCAGGCGATGCGCCGGTCATTGATGCGCAGCGGCTGGAATTACTGCTGAGCGGGCAGGGCGACATCACCCTGAATTTCGCCGACCAGCTACGGCTGGAGTGGCGGGCCGACGGGCTGCGGCTCGCACGGCGCAGTCTGGCAAACGGCGAGTGGCAGTTCCGTTACTGGCGCGGCGCGGTGAGTCAGCTCCAGTTACTGTGCGATCACTCCAGCGTTGAGATTTTCATTAATGAAGGGGAAGGGGTGATGAGCAGCCGCTACTTCCCGGCGCATCCGGCGCAATTAACCCTGACCGGACACGCAGAAGTGACGGCGCGCTACTGGTCGTTGCGGCCGTGCATGGTAGAATAAGTCATTGTTTCCTTAACCGATGCACTGACGTGAGAAAAACCAAACGCGTTACCATAGCGGATATCGCCGCGCTGGCGGGGGTGTCCAAAGCCACCGCCAGCCTGGTGCTGAATGGCCGTGGCAAAGAGTTACGTGTGGCGAAAGAGACGCGTGAACGGGTACTGACGCTGGCGCGCGAACATCACTATCAGGCCAGTATTCACGCGCGCTCGCTGCGCGATAATCGCAGCCATACGCTGGGTTTAGTGGTGCCGGAGATCACCAACCATGGTTTTGCCGTGTTCTCGCACGCGCTGGAAAATCTGTGTCGCGAGGCGGGCTTACAGCTGCTGATCTCCTGCACTGACGAGAACGCCGGGCAGGAGCGGGTGGTGGTGGATAATCTGGTGGCGCGTCAGGTGGATGGGCTGATTGTGGCGTCCAGCATGTTAAGCGACAGTGACTACGTCAAACTGAGCGATCAGCTGCCGATCGTGCTGTTTGACCGCTACGTTAATGACACGCAGCTGCCGCTGGTGATGACCGATTCGGTCACGCCGACTGCCGAGTTGGTGGAACGGCTGGCGCGCGCCAATCCGGATGAGATTTATTTCCTTGGCGGTCAGCCGCGTCTGTCACCCACCAAAGATCGTCTGGCCGGTTTCATGCAGGGTCTCGAACGGGCAGGTGTGACGCCACGGCCGGAGTGGATCATTCACGGCAACTATCACCCAAGCAGCGGTTATGAAATGTTTGCCGCACTGTGCGCTCGGCTGGGGCGTCCGCCCAAAGCGATTTTTACCGCCGCCTGCGGTCTGCTGGAAGGGGTGTTGCGCTACATGAGCCAGCATCACCTGCTGCACAGCGACATCCGCGTGGCCAGCTTTGACGACCACTATCTGTATGACTCACTGACTCTGCCGATCGATACCGTCGAGCAGGATGTGCCGCGCCTGGCGCAGGAGTGTTTTACGCTGCTCACTACCATGATTAACGGCGATGACCCCATCAGCCAGCATACCGTGCTGCCGGCAACGCTGCGGCTGCGCTTTGGCAGGTAGCGCAGCCGCATTGCGGTTGATGAATTAATCGGTTTCTGGCTCACACACCTGCCATCTGACTGAGCTGACGCCTTTTTCCAGGCTGATGCGGCTGACCAGATTTTCCAGCTGATCGGTCAGGCTGGGTTTACCCAGCACTTCCGCATTTACCGCCATGCGGTGTGACGGTTCCAGATCCTCACTGTGCAGGGATTGCAGCCGCAGACCGCTGCCGCCAAGGCTGTGCAGCATCAGGCTGCGCACCTGTACCTCATCGGCCGCCAGACAGATGATCTGCACTTTGTAATACTGGCTGGCGTCCTCCGCAGTAATGATGCTTTGCCGGTTGATGCCCTGTGCCAGTTCGCGCAGCAGGATGTTGGCGCACAGAATTACTACGCAACCGATGCCTGCTTCCAGCAGCAAGCCCATGCTGCATAACACGCCAATCGCCGCGGTGCACCACAGCGTGGCGGCGGTGTTAAGGCCGCGCACATTCAGGCCATCGCGCATGATGACGCCACCGCCGAGGAAGCCAATGCCGGAAACCACATAGGCCGCCACGCGCGAGGCATCTGCGGCAATTCCCGGTACGCTTTGCGTCATCAGCACAAACAAACAGGCACCGGTGCTGACCAGCGCATTGGTGCGCAGCCCGGTCAGGCGCTGGCGCAGCTGGCGCTCGCTGCCAATTAGCGCGCCCAGAATCAGCGCGACCGTGACGCGCAATAAAAAGATTTTCCAGTCCATATCAGACCTCACTCCATCACCGCCGGGCAATGGATATGCAGAGTTATAAGAATGGATTACAGCGGGGCCAGACAGAACGCAGGAAAAAGGGGGAGGAAAATCCACCGTCTTAACGCAGGGCTAAGACAGCGATGAGGCTATCTCAGCATCGGCACCGATTGTAATCGTGTGGGACAGGTGTCCAATTGTGTATCCTCATCAGTAAAAATTTCGCCGGCATTGTAGACGCTTTG
>NZ_VOQX01000137.1:0-8656 GCF_016643525.1 Pantoea sp. Morm
GAAAACAGTTGCAGCACATGACCGAAGGCCTGCCGGCCCCGGTGACGTTGAGGAGATTAAAATGAATATCCCGCCCGATGAGAACCAGCTGCACGCCTGGCTGGATGGTGAACTGGATAGTGCCAGCCATCAGGCCGTCAGCGACTGGTTGGTGCAGCATCCTGACATCGCCGCCCAGGTTGAGGGCTGGCGTCAGGACAAGCTGCGCTTGCAACAAAGCCTGCAGCGCAATATGGCGCGAACCACCTTTACGCCACTGCAGCCGGCACAGCTGCGCCAGCGGCGTGCGCGGCAGCGTTATCAGCGGCTGGCGCTGGCCTGCTCGCTGGTGCTGGCGTTGGGGATCGGCAGCCTGTCCGGCTGGCAGATGACTGAACGCTTACAGAATCATCCGTTACCGATGGAGGATGCGGTACAGGCTTACCGGTTATTCGGCGATGGCGCGCAGCAGGCGACGATGGACATTAGCACCCACCAGACGACACAGCTGGCCAGCTGGCTGGGCCGCTATTTTATCAACGGTACGCTGCCGCCCAATCTGGAGCGCTTTGGCTATCAGCTCATCGGCGCGCGCCTGATGGCGAATGAGCATGGCGCCTCGGCGCTGGTGCTGTATCAGACCGCCAGCGGCACGCGCGTTGGCTGGTACATCCGCCCGCAGACCGTGCGGCTGGAAAAGGGATCGCGCCAGGCGGACAACCTGGTGGCGCAATACTGGAGCGATCGCCACTATAACTATGCGCTGGTGAGCCCGATGAGCGGCGAAGCCGCACCGGCGCTGCGTGCTGCGATAGGCAGCGAAGTGGGCTAATTCATTTGCCTGCCAGCTTGGCCTGCAGGAACGTCATAAATACCCGATTGATCTCGCTGCGCTGGCGATGCTGCGGATACAGCGCATTCAGGTGCAGCGAGGCCGGATGCCAGTCATCCAGTACCGTCACCAGCTCACCTCGCGCCAGCGCCGGAGCCACGATAAACTCCGGCAGCAGGATCATCCCCAGCCCGGCGACGGCCGCATCACGCAACATTTCTCCGTTATTGCTGACCATCGGTCCCTGGACCGCCAGCACTTTACGCGTGTCGCCCTGAAACAGCTCCCAGCCGGTCTGGCTTTCACGCCCATAGCGCAGACAGAGATGGTGCAGCAGATCCTCCGGCTCACGCGGTGCGCCGGCGCCCTGCAGGTAGGCCGGGCTGGCGCAGATCACGCGGCGGAATTCCCCCAGCCGTTTGGCGATCAGGCTGGAGTCCGGCAGCGTGCCGATGCGAATCGCCATATCAAAACCTTCACCCACCATATCCACATGCCGATCGGCCAGTTCCACCTGGAACTGGATACCGGGATGCTGGCTCAGGAATTCGGCGATATAAGGGGAAAGATGGCTGATGCCGAACGACATCGGCACGCTGAGACGAAAACTGCCGCGCAGCACCTGACGACGACCGGACACCGCCAGTTCGGCTTCCTGCACATCATCCAGAATGCGCTGCGCATGCTGGGCAAACAGCTGGCCGTTGTCGGTAACGGACAGTTTGCGCGTGTTGCGATTCAGCAAACGCGCCCCGAGCGACTCTTCCAGCGCGGCGATGCGTCGGCTGACGTATTGCTTCGAGAGCATCAGCTGTTCAGCCGCAGCGGTAAAGTTGCCCGCTTTGATTACGGCGACGTAAATCCGGAGATCTTCAATCTGCATATTGTCCACTTATCTGTGACAGTCATTGTCATACAGGCGCATTGTTGGGCAAATCAGTTTACGTATACTGGTCAGCAACGGGAAGGGCCTTCGCCCTCCAGCTAAAAATTTAAGGAGCAGACCATGATTGAACAACGACTGTCCGAACAACGTGGCTTAGGCGATCACGGCTGGCTGCATTCACGCCATACCTTTTCGTTTGCCAGCTACTGGGACCCACAACAGACCGGTTTCTCCGATCTGCTGGTGATTAACGATGATCAGGTAGCACCGGGTCGCGGTTTCGGTGCGCATCCGCACAACAACATGGAGATTATCTCTTACGTGCTGGAAGGCGCGCTGGAGCATAAAGATTCCATGGGTACCGGTTCGGTTATCGTGCCCGGTGACGTGCAGCTGATGAGCGCTGGCAGCGGCGTGACGCACAGCGAGTTTAACCACTCGAAACAGGATAATGTGCACTTCCTGCAGATCTGGATTGTGCCGGCAGAACGCGGTACCGAGCCAGGTTACCAGCAGGTGTCAGTGGCAGAGGCCGACAAACGCGGTCAGCTGCGCCTGATTGTTTCGCCACAAGGCGACAACGGCTCGCTGCGCGTACGTCAGGATATGCGTATTTACGCGGGACTGTTTGACGGTGCCGAGCAGCAGACGCTGGAACTGGCTAACGATCGCTATGCTTACATTCATGTGGCGCGCGGCAGCATTGAAGTGAACGGCGTGAGCTTTAAAGCCGGCGACGGCGCGCGCGTGCGCAATGAGACGGCGCTGCAGTTCGCTAACGGTAACAATGCTGAAGTGCTGGTGTTTGATTTACGACCAGTCGAAGTTAATCATCCGCAGCGTTAATTCATTGCGCGGTAAGTCAGCGAGGCATGGCGTGAACCTTCACGCCATGCCTTTTTATTTGGCTTAAGGTACGAATAATAACCAGCACCTGACAGGTCCGGCATAAAATAGGAATTTTTACCTTCCACAAAAATGCAAAGCCCCTTAAATTTGCCTCCAGGATAAGCACGCTACGCCAGGTATTTGGCGGCTAAACAACAAACAAAGTTAACACTATTACATTCCATTAGAATTAATGGTAATGAGGATTTTGATGGTTTTAAAACGCAGCTTTAATATCGCAGTGGTATTGGTTTTAGCCTTTTCTGTAACGGCTTGTGGCATGTCTCATCGTGGCCGTAACACCGCCATTGGCGCCGGTGTGGGTGCGGTCGGCGGCGCCGTTCTGACCGGCGGCAGCACCTTCGGTACCCTCGGCGGCGCGGCTATCGGCGGCCTGATTGGTCACGAAGTCAGCCGTTAATTTCACCGTTACTCAGGATTTCGCCAGCCGGAATGCTGGCGAAATCATTTCACTTCATAACCCGCCGTCAATAGCCCCGCGTTGAAATATTCATCGGCCAGAAATTTCTTTATTTAATCCGGCCATCAATTATTACCGCTACCGCTTAAAAAATATTAATCGATCTGTAGCTGATGAATCATCAGAGCGGCGCGTGCGGCTTCTTTGCCTTTTTTAATAAAATGTTCGGTATAAAACGCTTCAATCGCATCGACCGGCTGAAAATTGTGCGGAGTGAGTGATACCGAAAACACCGGAACATTGGTGGCCAGCTGCACATTCATCAGGCCATCGACAACGGCCTGCGCGACAAAGTCATGGCGATAGATGCCACCGTCGACCACCAGCGCGGCGCAGACAATCGCATCAAATTTGCCGGTTTCGGCCAGGCGTTTGGCCAGCAGCGGCATTTCAAACGCGCCGGGTACGTCATAGCTTTTTAAAGTATTTTCGACGCCTTGTTCTGCCAGTTCCTGCTCAAATCCTACCAGCGCGTTGTTCACGATCGCCTGATGCCATCCTGCTTTAATAAAAGCCACACGAAACTTATTCATAATGCTTCCATGATTAGCTGAAAAATTTATAAGTGAATAATAAAAAAGTCTTTTTTATCATCTGCCCGCTATCCGTCTGGTATACCATATGTTGCAATTTTGATCCACAACGCGGGCAGCGCAGTTAACGTGCTGCTTGACGCCAGCCAGCGCCTGCAATACAAATAGACGCGTCGGGGGAGTCTCGCCTGAGAGACTGAGAGGCTAATAGCGCACTGCGCGGCTTAGCGACCCTTTGAACCTGACCCAGTTGATACTGGCGTAGGAAGACTGACGGCTTCAAGTGCAAAGCCGTCTGGCGCAAAGGCGAGCCCGATCGCTGGCGTCGATTCCCTTCACCTGTATCTGCGGGTCTCAGTTATCACTGAGAGGCCGATGTGAATTTCCCAGATTATTTACCGGAACGTTGTTCATGAGCCGCTGGAGCGTGCTCGGTAGCGGCGTGTCCGGGCTTTGTGTTGCCACGCTATTGGCTGAGCGCGGCGAAACCGTCGAGGTCATTGATGATGAAGCGCGTCAGCCTGCCTCGTGGTTTGCCGGTGGCATGCTGGCGCCGTGGTGTGAAGCAGAAAGCGCGCCAGCGGAGGTGATTACCCTCGGCCAGCATGCTGCGGCCTGGTGGCAAACGCGCGTCAGCAGCGTGGTGCATCAGGGTACGTTAGTGCTGGCACCGCCGCGTGATAACCCGGAGTTAAACCGCTTCGCGCGCATGACGACGGCGCATCAATGGGTTGATCCGGCGTCGCTTGAACCGGCGCTGGAAAACCGGTTTGCGCGCGGACTGTTTTTCCCGCGCGAGGCACATCTCGATCCGCGCCGCGCGCTGTCTGAGCTGCGTGACAAACTGCTGCAGCGTGGCGTCCGCTTTGATGCGCGCCAGCCCTCGGGCCGGATCATTGACTGTCGCGGTATCCATGCCAGAGCGCAACTCTCCGGCCTGCGCGCGGTGCGCGGGGAAATGCTGATCCTGCAGAGTCATGAGGTGTCATTTTCCCGGCCGATTCGTCTGCTCCATCCGCGTTTTCCCTGTTATCTGGTGCCGCGTCGCGACGGCCACTTCATGCTCGGCGCCACCATGATCGAAAGCGACGATGCCAGCGCTATCAGCGCGCGCGCCATGATGGAACTGCTCAGCGCGGCCTACACCCTGCACCCGGCGCTGGCGGAAGCGCGCGTCATCGAAAGCGGAAGCGGTCTGCGTCCGGCATGGCCGGCTAATCTGCCGGAAATCCACTATCACAACGGTATTTTTTATCTTAACGGCATGTATCGTCATGGTTTTCTGCTGGCACCAATGATGGCAGAACAGCTGATGCAGCGCCTGTCCGGGGAGGTTAGCCATGAATATTCAGCTTAACGGCCGCATCATCAGCACTGAGGCCACCAGCCTCAGCGAATTGCTGATCGAACAGCAAATCGACGCGGCCTGTGTTGCCACCGCCTGCAATGGCGATTTTGTGCCGAAAGGTCAGTATGCCAGCCTGCAGTTACAGGAAGGCTGGCAGCTGGAAGTCCTGTCACCGATGCAGGGAGGCTGAGCGATGTTTTACGATTTTACGCCGCAGTCACGCTTGCTGCTCGGCACCGCAGGCTACCCTTCACCGGCGATTTTGCAGCAGGCGATCGCCGCATCCGGCAGTGAAATTATCACTGTCAGCCTGCGCCGCGAAGGCACGGCGGGCGCGGCTTTTCGCGAGCTGCTGACGGGCCTGAATGTGCGCGTGCTGCCCAATACTGCTGGCTGCCACACGGTCAAAGAGGCCGTCACCACCGCGCACATGGCGCGCGAGTTGTTTAACACGCCATGGATCAAGCTGGAAGTGATTGGTCATGCCGATACGCTGCAGCCCGATCCGTTCGCGCTGGTCGAAGCGGCACGCATTTTGTGCGCCGACGGCTTCCAGGTGTTTCCCTACACCACGGAAGATCTGATTGTCGGTGAAAAACTGCTGGCCGCCGGCTGTGAACTGCTGATGCCGTGGGGCGCGCCCATCGGCTCCGGCCAGGGACTGCGAAATATTGACGGGCTGCGGGCGATGCGAGTCTGGTTCAGCGATATTCCACTGATCATTGATGCTGGCATCGGCGCGCCGTCACAGGCAGCGCAGGCGATGGAGATGGGGTTCGATGCCATCCTGCTCAATACCGCTGTGGCGAAAGCGGGCGATCCGGTGGCGATGGCGCGCGCGTTCAGCCAGGCGATCGCTGCCGGGCAGGGGGCGCGCGAAGCCGGGCTGATGGAGAAGCGTGATATGGCCGTGGCCTCAACGCCGATCTTCGGCCTCGCTAACCTGAACTAAGGAGCGCGCAATGGAACGCTACGAACGCCAGATGATGCTGCCGGAGATTGGCGTCGTCGGGCAGCAGAAACTGGCTCGCGCCCGCGTGCTGGTAGCCGGTGCCGGTGGGCTGGCCGCCACGCTGCTGCCTCAGCTGACGGGCGCGGGCGTCGGTCAGCTGTGTCTGTACGATGACGATCAGGTCGCGCTGCATAACCTGCATCGCCAGACGCTGTTCACCCTGCAGGATGTGGGTCGCAGCAAAGCTGTGGCGGCGCAGCAGGCTTTGCAGCAGCGCAATCCTGAGGTGCAAATCGAAGCGGTGCCCGAGGCGCTGAGCGCCAGCAATATCGCGCAGGCGCTGGCGGAGTGCGATCTGGTGATTGATGCCGCCGATAACTTCGCGGTGACTTACCAACTGTCTGATGCCTGTTTCCAGGCGGGCATACCGCTGATCAGCGCCTCGGTGCTGGGTCGTCAGGGCTATGCTGGCGGTTTTTGCGGCGGCGCACCGAGTTATCGTGCGCTGTTTCCGCAGCTGCCTGCTTCCGCAGCTAACTGCAACACCGCCGGCGTGATGGGGCCAGCCGTGGCGGCGCTGGGGGCGATGCAGGCGCAGATGGCGCTCAGCATACTGCTCGGCCTGCAACCCTCACCGCTCGGTTGCATGGTCAACTGTGACTTCGTCAGCTGGCACTTTCGTTCGTTCCGCTTTGATGCGGCACAGGAACCGGCCCAGCCCGGCGTGCCGTTTATTGATGCTCACCTGTTACAGCCCGGAGACTGCATTGTGGAGCTGCGCAGCTGCGAAGAGGCGCCCGCCAGCGTGGCCGATCGGGTTGAGCGCGTATTGCCGCACGAACTGGACGCCTGGCAGCCACCGGCGGATCGCCGCATCGTACTGGTGTGTGCCAGCGGCATTCGGGCGGCGCAGGCGGCCAGCGCGCTGGCGCAGCGCGGCTTCAATCAGCTGGCGATTCTGGCGGCGCGGCGGCCATGACGCAGGACATCCGCTTTGACCAGGTGAGCTTTGCCTGGGGCGAAAAACAGCTGTGCGATCGGCTCAATCTGCAACTGCGTGGCGGCAAGACCACGGTGCTGCTGGGCTGCAGCGGCATTGGTAAAAGTACGCTGCTGCGTCTGGTGGCCGGCTTAGTGCAGCCGCAGCAGGGCAGCCTGAGCGGTATTGCGCAGCACGTGGCATGGATGGGGCAGCAGGATCTGCTCTATCCGTGGCTAACGGTGCTGGAGAATGTGATGCTGACGGCGCGTCTGAGCGGTGCGAAGCCGGACCGCGTGCGGGCGCACCATTTGCTGGCGCAGGTGGGACTGGAAGACGAGGCGCAAGCCGCGCCCTCACAGCTCTCAGGTGGTATGCGGCAGCGGGTCGCGCTGGCGCGCACGCTGTATGCGCAGCGCGAGCTGGTGCTGATGGATGAGCCGTTCGCCACGCTGGATGTGATGACTAAACACCAGCTGCAAACGCTGACCGCGACGCTGCTGCGCGGCAAAACGGTGCTGCTGGTGACCCACGATCCGCTGGAAGCCTGCCGCATGGCCGATGACATTCTGCTGTTGCACGGCCAGCCGCTGCAGGTGACGCACTGGGCTGTGCCGGCAGGTACGGTGCCGCGCGCGCTCAATGATGCCGGACTGCTGCAGGCGCAGGCCGAACTCTTTTCCCGATTGAATTCCTATGAAAAAGCTGAGTAGTGGTATCTACCTGATCGCGGTGGTGCTGGGCGTGTGGCTGCTGGCGCGCCACAACGACGTACCGGCATTTCTGCTGCCGGCACCGCAGGCGGTGCTGGAGGCTCTGTGGCAAAAGCGGCAGCTGCTCGCGCATCACGCAATGTTCACGCTGGCGGAAATTGTGCTGGCGCTGCTGCTGGGAGTCGGCGGTGGCGTGGTGCTGGCGGTGCTGATGGCTTCCAGCCCGCTACTGCGTCGGGTGCTGTTTCCGCTGGTGACAGCCAGCCAGACCATCCCGGTATTTGCGCTGGCCCCGCTGCTGGTGCTGTGGCTGGGTTTTGGCATCGCGTCAAAAGTCGTGGTGGCGGCGCTGATTTTGTTTTTCCCGCTGTGCCTGTCGCTGTTCGACGGTTTATGCCGTACGCCTGCCAGCTGGCTGGAGCTGGCGCAAACGCTGTATCCCTCGCGCTGGCGAATTTTCTGGCGTGTGCGCTGGCCGGCTGCGCTGCCGCAGTTTTTCGCCGGCCTGCAGATGGCGGTGGTGCTGGCACCCATTGGGGTGGTGATCGGCGAGTGGGTCGGTGCCAGCGAAGGGTTAGGCTACCTGATGATGCAATCCAACGCGCGGCTGGAAACGGCCACCAGTTTTGCCGCACTGCTGCTGTTAATGAGCCTGGCGCTGCTGCTCTCAGCGGCCGTGGCGCTGGTGCGTAAAAAATTTCTCTGGCAATCATACTAAGGAACTTGAGTGAATAGACTTCTTCGTGCCATCGCTTCGTTACTGCTGCTGGCCACCGTCAACGTGCAGGCAGCTGAAAAGGTGCGGCTGCTGCTCGACTGGTTCATTAACCCCAACCACGCAGCGATTTTTGCCGCTCAGTACAGCGGGGCGTTTAAACAGCAGGGGCTGGATGTCGACATGATCGCACCGGCGGATTCCGCGTCGGTACCGCTGTTGCTGGCGGCAGGCAAGGCGGATCTGGCGATTAGCTATCAGCCGCAGCTCTATACGCTGGTGGACAAGCAGGTGCCGGTGATCAGGGTTGGCACGCTGATTAACCAGCCGCTGAACACCCTGACAGCCGT
>NZ_VOQX01000138.1:0-8351 GCF_016643525.1 Pantoea sp. Morm
TTTTTGGCTTCTTTGCTTCTTGCTATAACACAGCCATCGTTATTGGAAAGGATGCAGACGGGCTCATTCCTCAGCGAGGGCTGAAACGCTTTCTCCACGCTCGCATAAAATGAATTCACATCGATAAGCCCAAACATTCAGTTTCTCCGGCGCGTGGTATGAACGAAATGGATGACCACGCCGAAAATCTGAAGCGAATCAGGATCAGGTTTTATTACGGGGTAGGCAGGATTCATTGGCTGCAGAACCGGCCCGTCAGGCGTGATCAGCAGTCGTTTTACCGTAAACTCGCCGTAAACCTCCGCGAGGATGATGTCACTGTTTTCAGGTTTCAGTGAGCGATCAACGATAAGCAGGTCACCGTCATACAGGCCAATGTCCTGCATGCTGCTGCCCTGTGCGCGAAGGAAGAAAGTGCTTGCCCTGTGAGTAATGAGATGCTCATTGAGGTCCAATTCATGCTCGGCGTAGTCCTGACAGGGGGAGGGAAACCCGCAGGGCACGCGCTCCAGAAAAATTGGCCTGTAGCTGGGGGGCGGATTTGCAGCCGGGTTAATCAACTCAAAGGCATTAAACATGACAATCATCTCTTCTAATAGTGCTGTATGTATTTACAGTATTATTAGCTGGCTTTGAGGCCGACGCAAGATGCTGATGGCAGGGGAGGGCAGTCAATCAAATAGATACGTCCGTTGATGTTTAATGCGATATTTAGCGATATTTGCTCACAAAATGACCAACTCGCTGCGCGCTCCGAACTGCACGGGCTGAGACAATTTATCCACAGCTTTAAGTATCAAATGTGCAGTGCTGGTGTGGATAACGAACCCGCGCCGGTTTCCATACCTAACTCAGATAACCAGATAATCCCCATTATTTCTGCAAAATTCGTGATAGGCCTTCGGACCGCCGGGCAGGACACAGATGACAGAGTTGCAAAAAAATGGCCACATTGGCGCTTCTCTGAAAAAGCCGGTACGGGTTTTTTTAACTTTACTTGCTTCTGTATGATAACTGCTCGTTTTAAGGAAGTTTTTGCATAAGGATTGTGAAATGAAACCCTCCCGCAAGATCCATTCCGCTTTATTACGCCGGTTTTGCCTACGTCTGATGCCGGCGCGTCTGAATCCGGATGGCCGGACAATAAAACTGAAATCGCAGAAGGCATAGTGCCATACCTGCAGCCTGCTCTGAGCAGGCGCAAACCGCGACGCCCTGAATTCGGCATCGCTCTGAGGCGCAACGTCGTTTCGCTGCCGCTCATTCGGCGTTGCGGCTGCATCGTACTCTGAGTTTCCGCATTATCTCTCCGCTTAAGTCCTGTCGCCGGGCTAAGACAAGCACAGTTGCCGTGGACGTCTAGAGTGAAATGAACTCCGGTGAAATTTATGTCCAGCCACTGCGTTAGACCTGAAAAAATTTCCCCTCCGCCCCGGACGGCTGCCGTCACATGCACTTGTTAACGCCCCTGCGGCGAAGGGTCTCAAACGGGTGATGTGGTGAACAGCAAACTGATACAGGAGAACGATCATGGCTTCACGCGGCGTAAATAAAGTCATTCTGGTAGGCAATCTGGGACAGGACCCTGAAATTCGCTACATGCCGAACGGCGGTGCGGTCGCAAACATCACGCTGGCCACATCAGAAACCTGGCGAGACAAACAGACCGGTGAAAAGTCAGCCCCAGCAGCCGCCTTCTGCACCAGTAAATAACGGCAAAGGGGGCAGAGGAGGTCGCAGTGCAGACCAGTCGCAGAATGGATCCCAGAGTACGCCGCAGGAAAGCCATCCGCTGGCAGATTTTGATGATGACATATCAGGTAAATCTAACCGTTCTGAATGATACAGCTCCGATCTCGCAATCCATTGAGGGCATTAAGAACGCGGGACCTGAAAAAATTGAGATGGCCTGAAGGCACTGGAGATTGCCCGTGCGGAGCTGCAACCCCGCACGGGCATGACAATCAAATTATGAGGAATCGGATATGCCATTTATCCAGCCTAAAGAATTTATTAGTGAGGGCAAGCCTGCTGGCTATTACGGTCGGCTTTCTGGCGGTTACATGAACGTACATTCAGGTGAAATGATCCGGGATGAGACGTTCACGCTCTCACGTTTACAGCAGTTTTCGCTCTCCGACTATGAGTCCTATCGCGCGCGGTGAGGAGTATCGCCACCGCCTGAGTGGGGCAGTGCTTAACGCGCTGAAACTCAGCGATGCCTGGCGTAATGACTGCGAAGGTCGCGGAGAGTGGGGCGGCGTATTCCCTGTTCATTTGCGGCTGACCCACCGCAAGTGCAAGCACTTGACGATCGATATTCTTAGCCCGGGGGATGAATCGCCTTTCTGGCACGGGCTTATCTGGATAAATCCGGATCATACCGGTCTGTATATCCTTAATGCTGAAAAATTTGAGCCGGCAATGATAAGGCAGATGCTGATCCGCATTGAAGGATTAGTATCAGCGGGTATAAAACCAGCTGAGATTGCCGGATTACTGGGTAGAAAGGAGATGGGTGTATGAATGCGCATTCACTGTTTCGTAGTATGGCATTCAGTGGGGGCCTTCAGCCGCCTGATCATCATTATGAAATCGACCTTACACGGTTTCCGGCTAACATTGCCGGACTTAAGGCGCGGTCTGCACAATGTGCTCTAATTGAAGTGAGTCTGACACCTGCGCTTGATGTGGCTGATTCTGCCGAGCCTGAATGACATTCAGGTAAGGAATTAATTCGTTCAGCATTTGCGATGCAGCATCATGCCGAGTTGCTCGAAAGGCTTATTTGCGAGGCAGAAACGGTGTTGGCCAGCCAGGTAATTGAATTAAATCAATAGGTTGTCAGGTAGGTGGTGCCGCTAACAGCTGATAAATTTGTTGAAGGTTTATCACAGTTTTCGTTTTTAAAAATCTTTTCAGGCTCACGCTTTAGCCATCCATTATCCGAGGGTAGCATATGCATGATTCGTTCGCCCAATGTGGACCTAATCTGATTAAAGCGAACAGGCGGGTTGCTATCAGGCCATTTTATGGTCCGAGTCATGAGTGTCTTGAAAGATAAGGCTCTCTACGTGAGGAACCGGCACGTCTGAGCGCTGAATCAAGGTTTGGCTCTTTAAAATGCTAGTTTTAAAAAGCGTTTGCAAGTTATCTCACCATTCACAGGAAGCCAGTGCGTGGCCTCCGGAAACAGCGCTGAACTGATAGGAAATCTCGCGTATGGGTTATGAAAAACCTCAAATTCTGCAGTCCATGGCTCATAACTATAGGGCTTCCATAAGCTACGATATTCGTCGCTGGTTACGTCCATACTAAAGGGAATTCCACGTGTTGCTCCTGGCGAATCATCAGCAAACTCCCCCGATCCTGATATACCGGTAGCCTTCGATTAGCGCACCGGAAGAAACTGGTACTCTGCTCAGCTTAGACAGCGTCGCTGCATTTGAAAAAATAACCGCAGAGAGGGCTGTATTGTCATGTGAAGAGAATAAACCAGCGCGGATTTTGGGGTCACTTAAAAGGCAATCAACGGTTTCAACTGAAATGACAACCTTCCCATTTTTTTCTATTTCTCTGCCATAAAACCCATAGAGGTAAGTCATGAGTGCTTCACGGCTCCACATCATCGAGCCCGGAGCGTGAAAGTCAGCGATTGCAATGGCAAATGGCTTTCCTTCGACATGAGGCTGGCTGGTGTAATCCTTACGCAATTTATTTCGCAAGGTTCGCGCGTAACGTTCTGCCGCAATTCCTAATACTCTTTCTTGCCGATTCAGGGGAGGCTCCACAGGTTCTGCTCTGGCGTGGTCATAACGCTCAGGTGGATTAACTGTTACAGCTTCAACCTAGGCTCCTCCACCAGCTCTGTTTGTTACGTGAAAATCAGGAGAGGGCTGTTCCTGGGTGACTAACATCCCCTGTTCACGGAAACTGGCCAGGAGAATGGCTTCCCAAATTCGCGTGTGAAAATTATCAGACTGGCACTCTCTTGCCCAGTGAGTATCAGGATTAGGCATTGCAAGATACAATTGATTCAGCATCCATGCGCCAGGTTCTCTGGAAGGATGTCCGAGTAGTTTGAAAATGCCACTTGGTTCTCTTCCTTCAACATCCCATAGCGGTGCACGTCTGTGAACTCCCGGGGGCAAGGGAGCGCGATTCGCTGATTCATTGCATGCCTTACAGATAATGTCTAAAGCTCCTTCTTCGCTAAAAGTGTCTGATTCCCTGTGCAGCACTGACCATATATCGTCTTCACGGCGTCGCATTATGAGAACACCGTGCTTTCCGCTATGGAAATTGCGAGTCAGCGCGCCGATTGTTAAATGATTATGACTGCGCCATGCGCTAACTGGAGGATCATCACCAAATCCCAGCCCTCTGGGCAGTGATAAGGCATAAACATCGAACAGACCAGCAGGAATTGGAGTCATTAAGTATTCTCACTTTATGAGCCTAAGGGGGAGCGTATAGCTTAAAGTCAGTTTTTGAGCATAATCATTTATCTACAGAATTTGCAAACCCATATATCAGGAAGTCTGGTGGCGTACAGTTTTCCATCGTCCTGATAAATGTATGGAACATCTGCAAATCGCATACAGCGGATAATACCTTGACTGAAGTCAATCCCAGCCAGCCAGAGTATCACCTTTTAAGGACGTGAGATTACCCGTGCCTGAACATCATTGTTCCCCTATCAACCTTACATTTCAGCGTTGCAGGGGTATATGGTGGAAACTCCTCAACTCTCTGAATAGACTAAAAAACATCTCATCAGTTGCCTGCATTTTCTGAAAGCCTGCGCGGCGTAATTTACTGCCATCACCAAACATGTCGTATTCCCAGCCAAATACAAAGTCTGCAAACTGACCGTCGTTGATCTGCAGAATATCAGCTTCCACAAGATTGTGAGTTAATGCCATGTCGCGCCATGCAGATTGGTAATCTCTAAACATCTGGTGAAATGAAAGTCTGACCGGTGGTGCGCATTCCAGCTGAAACCAGCGTGCGATTCGCGGCCACAATTCGCTCCATCGCCAGATGTCGCCGTTATTCACATTGAAAGCCTGATTTGCTGCTCCCGGCGTGGTGGCTGCCCATATTGTTGCTTCTGCCAGTAAACCCGCATCGGTGTGATCAACAATGCTATTCCAGGTGCGTTCAGAACCCGGAAAACGGAGCGGTAACCCCAGGGACTGACAAAGCGAAGCATATAGCGCGATGCTCAGCGCAAGATTCATGGTATTGCCGGACACTGC
Source organism: Pantoea sp. Morm (assembly GCF_016643525.1). Classification (NCBI taxonomy): domain Bacteria; kingdom Pseudomonadati; phylum Pseudomonadota; class Gammaproteobacteria; order Enterobacterales; family Erwiniaceae; genus Pantoea; species Pantoea sp. Morm. The sequence continues at coordinate 5,262 of NZ_VOQX01000138.1, forward strand.
GCTGCCAACCACTCCCGGCCTGATAGCATTCCAGTGCCAGGCTTTCCCATGCTGAAAATCACTCAGCCAAGCCAGTTGCGCGGCGTTAAACTCAGCGCCCGGCACGCCAGGATCGCTCTCCCTTGCCGGTGTTTTAAAGGGCCCGAGATGTGCGCCATAGACTTTGTAGCCCTGCATCAGGCTTACCGTCTGAAGTGGAGCCACTTTCTCAATATTACTGACCAGATTACGCAGCATGGTCACGTTAGGCCCAACCATATCTGTCCAGTTCGCCGCATTTACCCATGCGCTAAAGAAGATATGTGTAATGCTGCTTAATTGCTGAAGCACCTTTTCACTTTGTTTCTCATCAAGCAGATCAACGCATACGACCGGAATACTATCAGGATGAGGTAGCGCCTGGCGACTCAGGCCGATCACTTCCCAGCCATCCTGAAGGAGCGTTTTTACGAGATTGCTACCGACAATACCCGTTGCACCTGCGACCAGTGCGACCTTATTTAAGTTATTCATGTTGTGACTCCGAAGTAGGGGTTCAGAGAGTGTGATATATTATTTTTTCCGCATATACCCCCATAATTAGATGGTACTTATAATGGAAATAGCTAAATGAATAATAAACTTAATGCTATCTCTACCTTTCTGCATGTTGCAGAAGCCGGTTCTTTTTCTGAAGCTGCACGTCAAATCGGGTTGAAACAATCTGCGGTTAGCCAGCAGATTGCCGCATTGGAGGAGGAGCTCGGGGTGGTATTGCTGAATCGTACGACGCGTAAGATGGCACTTACCGAGCAGGGACAGCGTTACCAGCGTGATATGCAGCCGTTGTTGGAAGCAATGCGTGAGGCGGAAAGCAACCTGTCTCCCGGTGATCATCAGTGGCAGGGCAAAGTTCATGTGCAGCTTCCGAGTGGCCTTGGCCAGCTATTTCTTCCTCACCTTCTGAACCTGCAGAAAGCCAATGCGGGATTACATCTTAAAATTTCCCTGGACGATCGCATTGCAGACCTGATTACCGAAGGGGTGGATATCGCCATAAGACTAGGAAGCCAGCCACCGGATGAACATGCGTCACGCGTGCTGGCGCGGGTCAAGATCCAGCTTTTTTCCGCCCCCATGTTCTCACCGGTGTATTCGCCAGCTGACCTGCCAGCGCTGCCACACATCCGTTTCAGCGGAATTATGCATGATGCCCCCTTACGGCTGATTTCAGAAAATGAGACGGTCGATGTGAAGGTGAATACCGTCTTTCAGACCAGCACCAGTGAAGGCCTGCTTCAGGCATTACAGGCAGGGATTGGCATTGGTGGTATGCAGCTGCCGCTCGTAACTAAAGCGGTGCAGGCGGGTACGCTTATTCCGGTACTTCCGGACTGGAAGCTGCCAGATCGTTTCCTGTATGTCGTTTTCCCCGACGCCCGTTTTATCCCGCATAAGGTCAGAAACGTGGCAGGGGTGATCGAACAGTTACTGCCGCAGATAGCAGGACTGCTTTAAAGAACGAAATGATTGAGTGAGATGGCCATCGAAATGGAGTAAGCCAAAGTAAGTTTTAATATAATCAACTGATATTTAATTAATATATTACTTTTCTTTAATGTCAGAGGAGCAAGGAAACAGCTATGATTCAAGAATTAAAAGATCTGTTAAGTATTCAGGTCGTTTCTGTTTTTCTCGTTACGATCATCGGTGCATTGGCAAAAAAGTATATGCAGTTTCATCGCAGAGATTTCTTTTCACGCCCTTTGCCTGAGCAGATAAAAGCGGTTAAGTGGCTCAGAGATACAGCTGCCCCGGTAGCTGACCCGTTAGCTAAGGCAGAACAGCAGTTCCGTCTTCAGTCATTCGGACTGCACAGAGACCGTGATCTATCCTATAAAATCATATGCATCTGTTCAGATCATGCGCAGTCATTGATTCCGTCCCTTAAAACAGTTTTGCGCTATCAGGGAATGTACAAAATCTCTGAGGGATATATTTATCCACACAAATACCATATCTGGTTCGTACCTCTGGTAATGATATGTTTGTTAGTGATCACAGGTTCAGAGGTATACAGTGGTTTCATACAAAGTGACGTCACGCAATTACTGAAGTCCCTGTTAGTCTTTGTTGTGGCCTTTTTAACATGGGGGTGGGTAGCAGTTTGTGCTCTTAAAATATCCCGTATAAGCAAAACGCTCAATGCATACATTCCACCCGCCGCTAATAAAAAAAGCGCTTCAGATGATTTCAGTTCCATACTCAATAATGATTACCCTTAGCCTTGTCTCTGCGTCTCAGAGAAAGTTATGGTTCGGCGTTCTGCCTCGAACCAGTGATAAGCCGCATCGGGATTGTCTGAGCATTAAGGCCGTCAAGTTTGGCACGTTCAGAATAACAGCGCAGAGTAACACCACTGGAATTTTCCTGCTGGACCCATACACTTACCGCAGCCTTCGCCTGAAAGAGTTGTTGAAGTTCTTCCCCCTGAATAAAGGTGGTTATGAATATCTCATTCTGAGAATGGCTGGTGGATAGGCTTTGCAGGATAATTTAATGACCTCTCTTCAATGGCCCCCGTCGGCTCTCCGGCGTGGCCGGGTCGTCAGCCCGACTGCGCTTACCAACAAAGGTGGTAAGCTCCGCCGAACCGTGAAGGAATGCGTTTCGGGCCTAAAGGCTAAGGTCTGATGGCGAACTAAAGGCAGTGTTAACTGCTACAAAGTCTATCCATTCCTCCTTCTTAAAATAGGGAGTTGCATACAAATACGTTTATAAAAACAGAGGTGGAGACTTTGTCAGAAACCCCCTGAGAAAGGGGGTTATTTTAATATTGACAGGCATCTATTTAATAAGACCTGGTTATTGATTATTACAGGGTTCAGTTTTTTCCTGGCTCGTGTGATATTTTGGAAAAGCATTTTTAGTGGATAGTAATAAGACCTTCCTTTAAAGACCAGTCGACCGTCAGAATCATATTCGAAGTATTCATCAATTGTCACGGCAACGTTGTCAAACTCTTGCCCAATTACACGGTGTGACGTCTTGTTGTATACGTTTGCATCTTTATCATGATGTTCTCTATCGTATTGCGAAGGCGTGACCCGA
>NZ_VOQX01000139.1:0-7930 GCF_016643525.1 Pantoea sp. Morm
TGGACGTGATGGCGGCGGCGGCGGTGCTGCTGAGCAGTCTGGCGCTATGGCGCGCGCTGCCACGCTTTACGCCGGGCACCACGGTGAGCTATCCGCCTCTGCTGCTGTCGCTGGCGCATCTGTGGCAGCATCACCAGACGCTGCGCCGCGCGGCGCTGGCGCAGGGCCTGCTGTCGGTAAGTTTCAGCGCCTTCTGGTCTACCCTGGCGCTGATGCTGAGCGATCGCTTCCATCTCGACAGCGCCGTGGCAGGGGCCTTCGGTCTGGCCGGTGCCGCCGGTGCGCTGGCCGCGCCGCTGGCGGGCAGTTTTGCCGACCGCATCGGCCCGGCGCGTGTCACCCAGTATGGCGCCACGCTGGTGATGGTGTCATTTGCCCTGATGTTCCTGCTGCCGGTACTGCCGGTGCCGGCGCAGCTTGGCCTGATTATCCTCAGCACCATCGGCTTTGACCTTGGCGTGCAGGCCACGCTGGTGGCGCATCAGACGCTGGTCTACAGCCTGGCGCCGGAAGCGCGCAGCCGCCTCAATGCGCTGATGTTCACCGTGGTGTTTATCGGTATGGCGACCGGCGCGGCGCTCGGCAGCCTGGCGCTGGCCCATTTCGGCTGGAATGGCGTGGTCAGCCTTGCGACGGCTGCCGCTGTGCTTGCGCTGCTGATTCGTCTCGCCAGTCGCCATCTGCAAAACTAATTCACGATCCTGTGCCAGGCTTAAAGGAGAATGTTATTTAAAAACGGAGCGTTATGAACTTCCTGGCCTGGACCGCCCTTACTGGCGGTCTGCTACTTTTGATGTCACTGGCTTCCGGCTGGATTCACCGGGGGCCGGTGACGTCGTTTGGTCTCTACCTGTTCGCGGGCATTCTGTGCGGCCCGTGGATGCTTAATCTGCTGCAAATCGACATTATCGGCCACGCCGAGCTCGCCGCCCATATCACCGAAATCACCATGGCCGCCTCGCTGTTTATCACCGGGCTCAAGCTGCGTCTGCCGATGAGCGCGCACGCGTGGCGCGTCGGGCTGCGGCTGGCTTTTCCGGCGATGCTGCTGACCGTCGGCGGCATGGCCTGCCTGATTCACTGGATTACCGGCTTTTGCTGGCCGCTGTCGCTGGCGTTTGGCGCCATTGTTGCCCCGACCGACCCGGTGCTTGCCAGCCTGATCTCCGTTAACGATGCGCGCGATGACGATGCGCTGCGCGTGGCGCTCTCCAGCGAGGCCGGCATGAACGATGGTTCAGCGCTGCCGCTGCTGATGCTGGCGCTGCTGCTGATGCATCCGGGCGCCTTCAGTCTGGAGCTGCTGGGCGGCTGGGCAGCGCGCGATGTGGTGTGGGCGATTGGCGGCGGGCTGGCGATTGGTTATCTGCTTGGCCGGCTGATCGGCCAGCTGGCGACCCATCTGCGTAGCGCGCATCACGACGTGGCGCCCAATGATTTCCTCGCGCTGGCGCTGATCGCCCTGAGCTACGCGGCGGCGCAGTCGGTGGATGCGTCTGGCTTCCTTGCCACTTTTGCAGCAGGCGTTGGCTTACGCCGCGCCGAGCTGCGCGTGACTAAACGCTTTCCACTGGAAGATTTACCGGAAGAGAAGCGCTACCTGCCGGCAGAGGTGCTGGTCAATCCTAACCAGCGACTGAAGCAGGGGGGCGGCAGCCCGGTGAAATCGGTCGGCCTGGTGGTCGGCGATGCGCTGTCGTTTGGTGATACTATCGAACGCCTGCTGGCGGCAGCGATGATGGTGGTGCTGGGCATTACGCTGGCGCATCACTGGAATCTCACCGGCATCGGCCTGGCGCTGCTGCTGTTTGTGGTGGTGCGACCGCTGGCGGTATGGCTGACCACCTGGCGCTGCGAGATGCCGTTTATGCGGCGGATGCTGATTGGCTGGCTGGGGATTCGCGGCATCGGCAGTATCAATTATATTGCTTATGCCTGGGTGCACGGCCTGCAGGGCCCGCAGGCGGAACAGATGATGGACATGGCGCTGACGCTGGTGGTGTGCAGCATTGTGCTGCACGGCATCACGGTGACGCCGCTACTGAACTGGCGTGCTGCCCGGCAGGCGGCACGCGCGCAGCAAGACGAAACGTGATTTTCTGGAAATAACGGGAGCTTATTATGAAAGCATTGCTTATCGCCCTGGTAGGGCTGTCGCTGTCTGCCAGCGCGCTGGCGGATGATACGGATGCCGACGCGCAGGAGAATATCTACGCCAGCCAGCTGTGCCACATTGTTAGCGGGGAGCAGAAAACCGGTGACATGCAGAGCTACACTGAGAAAATGAAGTCACAGCTGGCGGCCAGCCAGTCACCGTCGGCCATGAACAAACCCTCCTTCAACGAGGAAACCGCGCAGGAAGTGGTTAACGGCTGGCTGGAACTGGGTGAAGAAGAGCGGGCGAAGCTGCGCCACGATCAGCAGCAGTGTGAGCAGACGGTGATGACCCAATTCCAGCAGCAGGATTAATTTTCCCTTCTCTTCATGAATACGCGCCTTTTCTGGCGCGTTTTTTTATGGCTTTTTTGTACGAAATGCGTACATTATCGCCAGATTGAAACAGGACCTGCATCACATAATGAGACGCCGCCTCCGGGCTGGCGCATTTTCCATACCGGCTACTGGGCAAGATGATTACACGGCGTCGTTTTCTGTTGGCTAGCGGAGCAACCGTACTCTCCATGACGGCGGGCAAACTGTTTGCCCGGGATGACATTATTCCGCTCTGGCCGGACGACCCACCGGGTGGCGGCGGTCCGTCTGGCCTGCTGAAAGTCAGCGCTAACGGTTCATGGACCAATATCGTTTCTCCCGCCATTCAGCGCTTTCGTCCGGAGAATCCCAACGGCGAAGCGGTGATCGTTGCGGCTGGTGGCGGCTACCGTTTTATCGGCATGGGGCGCGAAGCCTGGCCGGTCGCGCGCTGGCTTAATGCCAACGGGTATACTGCCTACGTGCTGAGCTACCGACTGCCGGGTGAAAAGTGGCAGGCCGGCAGACTGGCGCCGCTGCAGGATGCGCAGCGCGCGATTCGCATGGTGCGCGCCATGGAAAACAAGGTGCATCTGCTGGGCTTTTCGGCTGGCGGCCATCTGCTCGGCATGGCGGCAGCGCGGCCTGACTTCGTCACCTATTCACCGCAGGATTCGCTGGATGACATCCGGCCAACCGCAGACAGCGTCGGGCTGATTTACCCGGTTATCACCCTTGAAGCGCCGTATCAGCACACCCGTACTCACCAGATGATCGTGGGCAATGACGCCACGCCGACCCAGGAAGCCAACTGGTCAGTGCAAAATTACGTTACCCGTGCCTATCCGCCAACCTTCCTGGCGCAGGCGGAGGACGATCATACCTCCAACCCTCATAACACCGAGCTGATGCGCGACGCCTGCCGCCGTATGCGCGTGCCGGTTGAGCTGATTGAACTGAGCAGTGGCGGCCACGGCTTTGGCCTCGGTAAAGCCGGCACCCCCGCTGCGCTGTGGGACCAGGCGTATGTCCGCTGGCTGGATAAGCTGGGTTAATTTCTTTACTGGCGCATCAATCCAGGAGCGCTTGCAACGGCGCTGCAATAACCTTCCGCACAAACCGTAGCGGCGCAATTTATTGCGCAAAAAACAGCGGCGCAGCGGTCGGATTAGCGCGATAAATCGCGCCGCTACGATGCGGTGCGCTCAGCGAGCATGGCGATTGAATCAGCCCGTGCCGTCACGTCAGATTAAAATACCGGTCCGGCTGGCTCGCTGCCGGCAGCGGGAAATCGTTGTTCATCGCTTTCAGATTGCGTTCGATATTCACGCACAGCGCGTCCAGCGGCAGATGATTGGGCGCGGTGCCGAACGGATCTTCCAGCTCCTCCGCCAGCGACTCCAGCGACAAAAAGGTATACGAAATAAACACCGACACCAGCGGCGTCATCAGGTGCAAATCCGCCACCAGCGCGAACGGTAGCAGGGTGCAGAACAGATACACCGTGCGGTGCAGAATCAGGCTGTAGGCGAAGGGAATCGGTGTGCTGGCCAGCCGGTCGCAGCCACCCAGATACGCCGACAGATGGTTGAGGTTGTCATCAATACTCTGCCAGACGATATCCGTCACTAATCCCTCATCACGCCGCTGCGCCAGCCATTCGCCCATGCATAACATGATTTGTGAGGTCGGCATCGGATGGCCGAGCACCGCGGCGTGCCACGCGGGCGGCAGCAGCCGCTGCAGATCGGCCTGGGCATCGGTTTTACGCAGCCGGTGTTTCAGGCTCCAGCTAAACGCCAGCTGCAGCCCGATAAACTCCTGCACCTGTTCCGCACGCAGTCCGCGCAGCGTTTTCACCTGGCGCAGCAGCGAGCGCTGAGTGATGTGCATATTGCCCCACAGCGTGCGCGCCTCGATAAAGCGCGCGTAGCTGGCGTTATTGCGAAAGCCAAGAAAGATGGCGATCGACACGCCAATCAGGCTGAACGGTGCGGTGGTCAGGTGAATGCCGAGCGTGGAATACCAGGGATAACCCAGAATGGCGATCACTGACATCAGCAGGTTAAGCGACAGGCGGAACGCAATGCGAGACAGCACTGAGCCGTGCCAGTCAAACAACCGGAGAAACCAGTGTTGATGAGGACGTACGATCATTTTGCGATGGTGTTTTTTATGATTTTGTCGCCACAGATTACGCCCGTCGCAGGCGCAGAATCAACGCCGGTGAGCCGCTGTTTTACCAGTGAAAACGCTGCGCTTGAGTGAATTAACCTATGTAAATCAAGCTTCTAAAAACGCTTTGAACAAGTTGTAAAATTCTTTGCGTTATCTCTTTGTCCGCGCTTTCTCTAAAGTTTGTTCCAGCAGCACAACACACAAATTTAAAACCACTTTAGAGGAAACTATCATGTCTAAACTCGACCTGCTTGACCCACAGAACTCAACCCTGATCTTCATCGACCACCAGCCACAGATGGCGTTTGGTGTCGCCAATATTGACCGCCAGCAGCTCAAAAATAACACCGTCGCCCTGGCGAAAGCGGGGAAAATTTTCGACGTGCCGGTGATTTACACCTCGGTAGAAACGGAAAGCTTCAGCGGCTACATCTGGCCAGAACTGCTGGCGGTGCACCCGGAATCGAAGCCGATTGAGCGTACCTCCATGAACTCCTGGGAGGACGCGAAATTTGTCGAGGCGGTAGAGAAAACCGGCCGCAAAAAACTGATCATCTCGGCGCTGTGGACCGAAGTGTGCCTGACTTTCCCGGCTCTGATGGCGCTGAAAGCCGGTTACGAAGTGTATGTGGTGACCGATACCTCCGGCGGCACCAGTGTTGATGCGCACGAACGTTCCGTGCAGCGAATGGTGCAGGCGGGTGCGGTGCCGGTGACCTGGCAGCAGGTGCTGCTGGAGTACCAGCGCGACTGGTCACGCAAAGAGACCTACGATGCAGTGATGGATCTGGTGCGTGAGCACAGCGGTGCCTACGGCATGGGCGTCGACTACGCCTACACCATGGTGCACAAAGCGCCGCAGCGTCAGGGCTGATTCAGCGGTAGTGCGGCAGGCGGGTTTTCAATGCGTCGATAAACAGCCGCAGCGCCATCGACTGATGCCGGTTCGGCGGGAACCACAGCGCGATTCCCGCCGACTGAATGCGCCAGTCGGCCAGCAGCTCCACTAATTTCCCCTGCTGCAGTGCCTCGCTAACATACAGCGAAGGCACGAACGCAATCCCTGAACCGTTGATGGCCGCGCGCGCCATCAGCGCGTTATTGTCTAACGTCAGCGTACCCGGCACGTCAATCTCCAGGCTTTCTTCCGCTCGCTGATACTCCCAGCGATAGCGTTTGCCCCCGGGCAGGCGATGACGAATACACTGCTGCTGCAGTAAATCCTGCGGCTGACGCACCGGCGCGTGCGCCGCCAGATAGTCGGGCGAGGCCACGGTAACGAAGGTCAGCGGGCCGCCGAGCGCAATCGCCACCATATCCTGCGGCACATCTTCAATCAGCCGGATGCCGGCATCAAACCCGGCGGCGGTGATATCCACCAGCGCGCCCTGGGCGGAGAAATCAAGCTGAATACCGGGATAGCGCGCGCTGAACTCGGGCACCACCTGATCCAGCAGCAGGCCAATCACCACATCGCTGGCGCTGATGCGCAGCGTACCGTACTGCTGCTGGCGGCTCAGGCTGACGTCGTGCAGCACCTCATCCATCTGATTGAGCAGCGGCGCGAGGCGCTGTAATAGCTGCTCACCGGCGTCGGTCAGCGACACGCTGCGTGTGGTGCGCTGAAACAGCTGCACGCCGAGGTTGTGCTCCAGCGTTTTCACCAGGTGGCTGAGCGAAGAGCGCTTCAGGCCAAGCAGCTCGGCGGCGCGCCGAAAACTGCGCTGCTCGCCCAGCGTTTTGATCGCCTGCAGTTCGTGCCAGGAAGGGCGTTTCATTGGTGGTATTTCCTCACCAGGTCATGTGCAATTGGGGGGATTATGACCACCAGTAAAGCGATCTATCATCAGGTTTTCAACATGAGGAGCGCAAAATGAAAACCTGGTTAATTACCGGTGCCAGCAGCGGACTGGGCCGACTGATGAGTGAACGCTTACTTGAGCGTGGCGATCGCGTGGTGGCAACGGTGCGCCGCGAGCAGCCACTGGCCGATTTGCAGCAGCAATATGGCGATCGGCTGCTGGTGATGCGGCTGGATCTGGCCGAAACGGCCAGTATCACACCGGCCATCGCCACCGCCTTTGCCCGCGTCGGACGTATTGATGTGGTGGTAAGCAACGCCGCTTACGGTCTGTTTGGCGCGGCGGAAGAGCTCAGCGACGCGCAGATTGCACGCCAGATCGCCACCAATCTCACCGGATCGATCCAGCTGATTCGCGCTGTCATCCCGCATTTGCGCCAGCAGGGCGGTGGCCGCATTGCGCAGATCTCGTCCGAGGGCGGTCAGGTGGCGTATCCCAATTTCAGCCTGTATCACGCCAGCAAATGGGGCATTGAAGGTTTTGTCGAAGCGGTGCGCCAGGAAGTCGCCAGCTTTGGCATCGAGCTGCTGCTGGTGGAGCCGGGCCCGACCGTCACCAACTTCGCCAGCGGGCTGGATATCGCCGCGCCGCTCGACGCCTATCGTGACAACGCATCCGGTCAGTTGCGTCGGGCGATTGAAGCGGGTGACTTTGCTATATTGGGTGATGCCGGAAAATGCGTGACGGCCACGCTGGCGACGCTGGATCAGGAAACGATGCCGCTGCGGCTGGCGCTGGGCAGCACGGCCTATCAGCACATCGAAGCCGCGCTGGAAGCCCGGCTGGCAGAGCTGCGCGCGCAGAGAGCGCTGGCGTTTGGCGCGGATGCGTAAGGCTGTTGCTGCGGCAAAATCCTGACCGGTAAACCGGCATCAGAACAGCAGGCTGTGCGCCGTGGCGCGCAGCGCAATGCCGAGCAAAATGCCGGGCACGGCGAAGCGGAACAGGCGCGGAAAACGGCTGGAGAGCCCTAGGAAAATCCCGATGCCGGGCAGGTCGAAGGTCTGAATCAGCAGGCCTGCCGAGGCGTTGATGTTGTGCGCACTGTACTGCCCCTGTTCGACCAGACCGGCAACCACGCCGTAATAGGCGGTGCCGCCGGCCAGGCATTTGGTCAGCGCGGGCAGCACATACACCTCGGCGATATGCAGTTTCTGTAACAGCGGTGCCAGCAGCTGCGTCAGCAGCTCAATGGCGCCGGCACTCTTCAGGATGCCCACCACCGACAGCGAAAGGATCAGCATCGGCAGCGAACCGAGCGCGAGGCGAATGGCGTCGGCACCCGAGGTGTTGATGATGGCGATCAGTCCCGGCTTCGTGTCGCTGTTCTCCACGCCCTGGTCTTCATCGCGTAGCGCGACATCGGAAAGTTTGCGGGCAAAAAAGTGATAGGTTGAGGCGGCCGCCAGCACGCCGCC
>NZ_VOQX01000014.1:0-76931 GCF_016643525.1 Pantoea sp. Morm
GGTGGCCCGGAGGTATTGCAATGGGTCGATTTCACACTAGCCGATCCCGCCGACCATGAAGTTCAGGTGGAGAACAAGGCGATTGGTATTAACTATATCGATACCTACGTGCGCAGCGGATTGTATCCGGTCTCCTCGCTGCCGTCCGGCCTGGGCACTGAAGCGGCAGGCATCGTGAAAAAAGTGGGTAGCGCGGTTTCGCGTTTCAAGCCGGGCGATCGCGTGGTGTATTGCCAGGCCGCGCTGGGTGCCTACAGCGAGCTGCACAATGTGGCGGAAGATCGGCTGGTGATTCTGCCGGACAGCATCAGCTTTGAGCAGGCTGCGGCCTCTTTCCTCAAGGGCCTGACGGTGCAGTATCTGCTGCGTCAGACGTACAAAGTAAAAGCCGATGAAATTTTCCTGTTTCATGCCGCCGCGGGCGGCGTGGGCCTGATTGCCTGCCAGTGGGCGAAAGCGCTGGGCGCGCATTTGATTGGCACCGTCGGGTCTGCGGAGAAAGCGCAGATCGCCAAAGATGCCGGCGCCTGGGCCACCATCAATTATCGCGAAGAGGATATCGCCCAGCGCGTCAGCGAACTGACCAACGGTGAAAAAGTGGCGGTAGTGTACGACTCAGTGGGCAAAGATACCTGGGAACCGTCCCTCGACAGCCTGCGCCGCCACGGCCTGATGGTGAGCTTTGGTAATGCCTCCGGCCCGGTGACCGGCGTTGACCTCGGCATTCTTAACAAGAAAGGCTCGCTGTTTGTCACCCGCCCTTCCCTGTTTGGCTATATCACCAACCGTGAAGAGCTCGATCGCGCCAGCGGCGAACTGTTTTCGCTTATCGCCAGCCGCGCTATTCAGCTTAACGTGCCGGAGCAGCAGAAATTTGCCCTGAGCGATGCGGTACGTGCGCATCAGGTGCTGGAGAGTCGTGCCACTCAGGGTTCCAGCCTGTTAATTCCCTGATAGCAGAAATGATGAAGGGCTTCCCGAAGGAAGCCCTTTTCTTTCTTTTTTATAGTTCGCGCTGGTGTAGGGACAGCGGCGATGAATTCGTCTGAATTTCTTTACCTATCCTGACAGAAAACATAAGTAAAAAATATGTTTAATTGCGAATTCGTACTAAGCAATCACCAACTCTGTGATCGTAACCGCATTTAGCGCCAGCTTCTCTTCTCTAAGTTGCTGATTTTCCTTTTCAGCCGGTTAAGTTTCACCTCTCCCTGCGGCGTGGTAAATGCGCGATAAAGCCACACGGCGACCACCGCCAGCACCAGCCACGGCAACAATTTTATAACAAGCGCAAACAGCCCGCCGAGAAACATCACCACGGTGGCCACCACCAGCGCGGCGATCACGCCCAGCAGCGATACGCCTGTCAGCAGCAGCATCATAAAAAAGCCGATAACGAATAATATTTCCACGAGCGCTCTCCTGTATCAGTAATGCAGAAGGTATTACAAGATACGTGCCAGGTCGTAACGATCGCTAAGCCATTGAATTATCGCTTAGATGCAAGACGGAGGGGACGTTGATTTGGTGAAATTGACTAACTGCTGGTGAATTAAAAACCGCACGATGAAACCGTGCGGTTCAAACCGTCCTGCCAGCCTGACCAGGCCGGCTCGCGGGATCAGGCTTCCTGCACAATGCGGTCGGCCACCAGCGCCAGCGCCGCTTCCAGCACGCGGACGTCGGCGCCCGGTTTGTGGGCATTTTCGCTCAGGTGACGGCGCCACTGGCGCGCGCCGGGAATGCCCTGGAACAGGCCCAGCATGTGGCGCGTAATGTGTCCCAGATAGGTGCCCTGTGCCAGTTCGGCTTCGATGTAAGGGTACATGGAACGCACCACGGCGACCGGATCGGCCACCGGTGTCTCGCGGCCAAACAGCTGGCGATCAACCTGCGCCAGAATGCCGGGATTTTGATAGGCCTCGCGCCCCATCATCACGCCGTCCAGGTGCTGCAGATGCGCTTTGGCCTCATCGAGCGTCTTAACGCCGCCGTTGATCGCCATGGTCAGCGCCGGGAAATCCCGCTTCAGCTGGTAAACACGCGGATAATCGAGCGGTGGAATTTCACGGTTCTCTTTCGGGCTGAGACCCGACAGCCACGCTTTACGCGCATGAATAATGAACGTATCACAACCGCCCTGCTGCGCCACGGTGCCGACAAAATCGCACAGGAAGGCGTAGCTATCCTGGTCGTCAATACCGATGCGGGTTTTCACCGTGACCGGAATGCTGACCACATCGCGCATCGCTTTGATACAGTCCGCGACCAGCGCCGCCTCACCCATCAGGCACGCGCCAAAACGGCCGTTCTGTACCCGATCGGACGGACAACCGACGTTCAGGTTGATCTCATCGTATCCGCGCGCTTCTGCCAGCTTTGCACAGGTTGCCAGCGCGGCCGGATCGCTACCGCCCAGCTGCAGCGCCAGCGGATGCTCCGCCTCGCTATAGGCCAGATAGTCGCCTTTGCCGTGGATGATGGCGCCGGTGGTCACCATTTCGGTGTACAGCAGCGTGTCGCCGCTCAGCTGACGGTGAAAATAGCGACAGTGACGGTCGGTCCAGTCCAGCATTGGGGCGATGGAGAAACGTTGCGAAGAGAATGTATCGGTCATGAAACGCAGTAAATCCGCAGTTAAGTGATGAGAAACTGCGCAATGATATCACAGCTGTGACGGGCGACACAGCCGCCCGTCATCGTGTGGTCAGAAGTTAAACCCGAGCTGCACCATGGCCCCCCAGGTATTGTCTTTGCCGACCGAACCGGCCAGGTCCAGATGCACCGCGTTGTTGAACGGCGACACGCCGAGACCGGCCGTAAACACATCGGTGTCATTCGACTTCATATCCGCGCGATAGCCGGCACGCAGCGCCAGCCAGTCCAGCACGCGATATTCACCACCCACGCCAGCGTACTGACTGCTCTCCTGCGATTTAAAACGTTTGGTTTCGGTCAGATCGACATCGCCGGTCAGAGTAAAGGGTCCGCGATTCCACGCCAGTCCGGTGGTTACCAGTGGGCGAATCTGATACGTATCGCGATAGCCGTTAACCTCTTTGGTGTCGATATCGCGCGAGACCAGGTTCTGCCCGGTCACGCCGAAGGTCCAGTTCTCCGCGAAGTCGGTAGCGATACCGGCATCGACGTTGAAACCGGTATCGGTGCTGCGATAGCGGCTGTCGTTAATATCATTCTTGTCGTAGTTATAAACGCTGGCGGTGTAGTTATACAGCCAGGTTTTCTGCAGCTTCGGCGTGACGCCAACGGAGACCGGGTGACCGGCGATGGTGAACTCATGTGCCATTGCGACACCGTAATCGGTGATCAGCGCAGCCAGGCCGTTGGCGCTGGATCGCAGATTATTTTGGTCGCCCGGCAAGGGAATGCGGCCATTTGCGACCTGATCCAGATAATCGATATCGCTCTGTACCACGTTAGCGCGGATGTGTGCCGTGCCGTAGGCTTTAGTGATGAAGGCGAAAGGAAGGGTCTCGTTGGGAATGCTGACGGCTAACGCCACGCCTGCGGTGCCATTCGCTTTATCACCGCGCAGATCGCGCAGCTGATTGGCCATATCACCTGCCGCCGCTCTGACCTGAGGCGCGCCATTGATGATCTCCGGCAGCGTGATGTTGTTGATCACGTCACGATAGCGGTCCACCGTATCAGTAATCTCGTCTACGCGATCCACTAATTTGTCTTTGTCAGTAATCTGCACACCGGCTGAAGGAAAAATGATGCTGACGTTATCTTCAGGCTGCGCTTTGGTCATCAATGCCGGGTTAGCCAGCACTGCCGAGCTCCAGGTTGAGGAAGCGACACCGGTTCCCCCCATGGCATCGTTACGCGCATCGTACCAGGTGCCAGCAGCAAATGCTGATGAGGTAACAAATACCGCATTAAAACCAACAACATAAGCAATTTTCTTGCGTCTGAATAATGTCTTCACCATGAGTCTGCCATCACCTTTTAATTGTCGTTGACTGTCTCTACGACGGAATAGTTTATTAGCCCTATTCTGAACGCTGGCTAACGCTTTATTGCTGTGAATTGAAAGGAATTAGCATTGCTATTCGCAGAATTGGTCACGCCCGCACCATTCTGCTGTTGTTTTATGCAGAAATATGAACGTCAGCTAAATTGATGCCAGAAATTACTTAAAACCTTTTGAACCATAGCCACTAAGTCAGTGAGTTGCAAAGCAAAAAGATGGGTTAACCTGTGAGAAAAAACTCAGGAAGGAAAAGCATGGCTTAACAGAAGGAGGTACCAGGGCGCAACGCGGCAGATAAGTGGCTGAAAGACAGACATTTCCTGGATGATATCAGGTAAAAAAGCAATGGCAGCAGCGTAAAAGTTTGTGTGATAAAATAACATCACCCATCACCTGGAGAATGCTTATGCCAAACCTCACGCCCGAACAACTGCTCACGCAGGCTGAATCTCTGTGCCTTGACCGTGGCGTGCGCCTCACTACGCAGCGCGCAGAAGTGCTGCGCCTGATGGCGGAGCAGAACGGTTCCATTAGCGCTTACGATTTGCTGGACCAGCTGCGCATCAGTGAACCCCAGGCGAAACCACCGACTATTTATCGCGCGCTGGATTTCCTGCTGGAGCAGGGATTTATTCATCGGGTGGAGTCAAATAACAGTTATGTGGTGTGCCACCATTTCGACGAGCCGGCGCACACATCGGTGATGCTGGTGTGCGACAACTGTGCCGCCGTCAGTGAGAAGCACGCGCACGGCGTGGAAAAGATCATCGCCGGGTTGGCCGATCAGGCGGGTTTTACCTTACGTCATAGCGTTATTGAGGCGCACGGCCTGTGTGAAAACTGTGCCGAAGTGGCAGCCTGCACGCAGCCGGGTAGCTGTCAGCACGATCATGAAGTGGAAAGTAAGAAGAAGGTGCGTAAAGGGTAACTGGCACGTCCGTGTGCCAGGCCGATCGTAACGATCAGCGGGTAGGAGCATCATCCTTAAAGCGGGAGACTTACCAGCGGTAATCTTTGTTTTGACTTTCCCAGTCTTTCAATTCACGCTCAGCTTCATCTTTGGCGTAACCGTAACGTTCCTGGATTTTACCCACTAGCTGATCGCGCTTCCCTTCGATCACGGTCAAATCGTCATCGGTCAACTTGCCCCATTTCTCTTTAAACTTCCCTTTAAACTGCTTCCAGTTTCCGCTCGCTTCGTCTTTGTTCATAACAATCCTCCACGTCTTCCTGAGTGAGATGGTGTATTTCTCATGTAATGCCGGAAATAACCATATAACGCGCTGCTTATCTGCGCCGTTTGAGATAATTATAGTAGCCGCTTCGGATTGTGCACGAAATTACAGATTATTCTGGTGCCTGCGCTGTGCTTATGGCTGGCTGAACCAGCTGTCACGCTGCCAGTGGCGGCGCCACATCCATCCCAGCGTCAGGCCGCGCAGCGCCAGAAACACCGTGATCGCCAGCCATAAACCGTGATTCCCTAACCACGGCAGCGTCAGCAAAGTGATGCCGAAACCTGCTGCAGCCATGATCATGCTGTTTCGCATTTCGCGGCCGCGTGTCGCGCCGATGAACATGCCGTCCAGCAGGTAACACCAGACGCCGACCAGCGGTAAAATTACCTGCCACAGCAGAAAGCGATCGGCCATCTCACGCAGCGGCTGCAGCGAGGTAAGCAGCGCAACAATGTGCGCGCCGCTAAGCGCATAAATAAGCGCAAACAGCAGCGCAACGATACCCGCCTGGCGACAGGCGGCATGCCAGATCAGCAGCAGCCGGCTGCGATCTTTTGCCCCTACAGCTTCACCCGAGCAGGCTTCCACAGCGTAAGCAAAGCCGTCCAGCGCATAGGCAGTAAACGTCAGGAACATCAACAGCACCGCATTGACCGCAACCACATCCGGTCCGATGCGTGCACCCAGCAGGGTCAGCGAGGCGAAGCAGATCTGCAGCATGAGCGAGCGCAGCATGATGTCGCGATTAAGGCGAAATAACCGCGCCGCGTCACCGCGCCAGCTGTTTTTCAGTAGTTTAAAATCGATGCCGCGCAGTTTCAGCACGCGCGCCACCATCCATAATCCCACTGCCAGCGTCACGTATTCGGCCAGCGCCGTGGCGGCGGCGGCACCGGCAACGCCCCAGTGCAATTTCAGCACCAGCAGCAGATCGAGCAGGATGTTGACCAGGTTTCCGACAATCAGCAGAACCATCGGCGCACGCGCATACTGCACGCCCAGCAGCCAGCCGAGAATCACCAGGTTAGCCAGCGTAGCTGGTGCGCTCAGCCAGCGGATTTCAATGAAGATTTGCGCCTGCTGCTGGACTTCCGCGCTGCCGCCCATCAGCGTTGCCGCCAGGCTACTGACAGGAGAACGCAGCAGCGCCAGCAGCAACCCGGCGGCGAGGGCGATCAGCAGCGGCTGCATAAGTGCGCGCGCCAGTGCCTGTTTATCGCCGGCCCCGAAGGCCTGCGCGGTTAAACCGGTGGTGCTCATACGCAGAAACAGCAGCAGCATAAAGATGAAGCTGGTTGCCGTGGTGCCTACGGCCACGCCGCCGAGGTAGATCGGGCTATCAAGATGGCCAATCACGGCGGTATCGACCACGCCGAGCAGCGGCACGGTGATATTGGAGAGGATCATTGGCAACGCCAGTCGCCACAGCGCTTTATCAGAAGAGGAAAATAGCTGCATCAGCCCCATCCCGAGGGTTACGGTAGTCGGCCTGAGCGAGCGCCTTACGGGCCGGGAACAAAAGTATGATTAAAGCAGACTGCGGCCAGCGCGCGTGCGCCGCCGCAGCGGGGGAGATCAACCGGGTTTCAGAGCCACTCGCCGTTGCGCACGATGCCTACGGCCAGCCCTTCCACGGTCAGCGACTGTTCACGGGTATCCACGACAATCGGCTGGAAATCATTGTTTTCCGGCAGCAGCTGGACAATCGCGCCCTGCTTCTTCCAGCGTTTCACCGTGACTTCATCATCAATACGCGCAACCACCACCTGGCCATTGCGCACTTCCTGTGTTTTATGCACCGCGAGCAGATCACCGTCCATAATGCCGATATCTTTCATCGACATACCGCTGACGCGCAGCAGGAAATCGGCAGAGGGTTTGAACAGGTTGGCGTCAACCTGATAGTGGGCTTCGATATGTTCCTGCGCCAGCAGCGGTTCACCGGCGGCGACGCGACCGATCAGTGGCAGCCCTTCACTCGCCTCTTCTTCCATCAGCAGGCGGATACCGCGCGATGCACCGGAGACGATTTCAATGACACCTTTACGCGCCAGCGCTTTCAGGTGCTCTTCAGCAGCGTTAGGCGAGCGGAAGCCCAGTTGCGAAGCAATTTCAGCACGCGTTGGCGGCATGCCGGTCTGATTAATATGGTCGCGAATCAGGTCATAGACCTGTTGCTGCCTGCTGGTTAACGCTTTCATCCCGCCCCCTGGTTGTTTATACAGTCGCTGTGAGTATATACAGGTATTGGCGAAATGAAAACCGAAACAGAGGGAAAAATCAGCGGCTTGATGAATGTGGAATGTTTATCGCAAATGCGACCAAAGCAGCGCGATCCAGACAAACAGAGCCAGTAAGATAGCCAGCAGTACCGCCGCCGAGCCCATGTCTTTGGCGCGTCCCGCCAGCGGATGGCGCTCCTGACCGATGCGGTCCACCACGGCTTCGATGGCACTATTAAGGATCTCAACAATGACCACCAGCACCACCGAGCCAATCAGCAACACACGCGTGATGGCATCGACATCCAGCCAGCAGGCGATGGCAACCGCGACCAGTGCGGCAATCGCCTCCTGGCGAAAAGCGGCTTCATGCTGCCAGGCAGCGCGCAGCCCCTGCCAGGAATAACCGGCGGCTTTAATGATTCTCAGGAAACCGGTGACGTTATTTGCCATGTTGTGGAACCCTTAACTGTTTTTGACGTCAATGTCTGGGCGCGCGAGGTGGCACAGCCACAGATCTTCGCCGCACTTTCTGGTATGCTTGCCGCGCTTTGCTAACAAGAGGCTTCAAGTTGTCTATGTCAGGTTGGCGTAAACTCTATTACAAATTGTTGAATTTACCACTCTCTATTTTGGTAAAAAGTAAGGTCATTCCGACCGATCCGATCTCGGAACACGGTATCGATCCGACCCGTCCGGTGATGTATGTTTTGCCTTATGATTCAAAGGCAGACCTGCTCACGCTACGCGCACAGTGCCTGAAGCACGATCTGCCGGATCCGCTGGCGCCGCTGGAGATTGACGGCACCCTGCTGCCGCGCCACGTATTTATTCACGATGGGCCGCGCGTCTTCCCCTATTTCGTGGCGAACCCGGAGTCGGTCAAGCTGTTCCATGACTATCTCGATCTGCACCGCAACAATGCGGCGCTGGACGTACAGATGCTGCCGGTTTCCGTGATGTTTGGCCGGGCGCCAGGCCGTGAAATTCAGGGCGAACCGACGCCACATCTGCGTATTCTTAACGGTATACAGAAGTTCTTTGCCATCCTGTGGCACGGCCGCGACAGCTTTGTCCGCTTCTCACCCACGGTTTCACTGCGTCAGATGGCCACCGAACACGGTACCGATCAGTCGATCGCGCAGAAACTGGCACGTGTCGCGCGCATTCATTTTGCCCGCCAGCGGCTGGCAGCCGTCGGCCCGCGTCTGCCGGCACGCCAGGATCTGTTCAACAAGCTGCTGCAGTCCAAAGCGATTGAGAAAGCGGTTGAAGACGAAGCGCGCAGCAAGAAAATTTCGCATGAAAAAGCGCAGCAGAACGCCATCGAAATGATGGAAGAAGTGGCGGCGGATTTCTCGTACGAAGCGATCCGCGTGACTGACCGTGTGATGGGCTGGCTGTGGAGTCGGCTCTATCAGGGCATTAACGTGCACGGCGGCGAACGCGTGCGCCAGCTGGCGCAGGATGGTCACGAAATTGTTTACGTGCCCTGCCACCGCAGCCACATGGATTATCTGCTGCTGTCCTACGTGCTCTATCATCAGGGCCTGGTACCGCCGCACATTGCTGCCGGTATCAATCTCAACTTCTGGCCAGCCGGACCGATTTTCCGTCGCCTCGGTGCCTTCTTTATTCGTCGTACCTTCAAAGGCAACAAGCTCTACTCCACGGTGTTCCGCGAGTATCTGGGCGAGCTGTTCAGCCGCGGCTATTCGGTTGAGTATTTTGTTGAAGGCGGGCGCTCACGTACTGGCCGTCTGCTCGACCCGAAAACCGGCACGCTGTCGATGACGTTACAGGCGCTGCTGCGCGGCGGCAGCCGTCCTATCACCTTTGTGCCAATCTACATCGGTTATGAGCACGTGATGGAAGTCGGCACTTATGCCAAAGAGCTGCGCGGTGCCGCAAAAGAGAAAGAGGGCTTTATGCAGATGGTGCGCGGCCTGCGCAAGCTGCGTAACCTCGGCCAGGGCTATGTGAACTTCGGTGAGCCGCTGTCGCTGGTTAACTATCTCAACAAACAGGTTCCGGAGTGGCGCGACGCGATTGACCCTATCGATCCCCAGCGTCCGGCGTGGATGACGCCGGTGGTGAATGATATCGCGGCACGTCTGATGGTACGCATCAACGAAGCCGGCGCGGCCAACGCCATGAACCTGTGCGTGACCGCGCTGCTGGCATCGCGCCAGCGTTCGCTGACGCGTGAACAGCTGACGGAACAGCTGGAGTGCTACACCCAGCTGCTGCGCAATGTGCCGTACTCACCCGAGTCAACCGTGCCGGATCTCAGCGCTGAAGCGCTGCTCGATCACGCCATGGGTATGAACAAGTTCGAGACCGAGCAGGACAGTATTGGCGAGATCATCATTCTGCCGCGCGAGCAGGCGGTGCTGATGACCTACTATCGCAACAACATCCACCATATGCTGGTGATGCCGTCGCTGATTGCCGCTATCGTGCAGCAGCATCGGGAGATCAGCGAGGCGGAACTGCTGCGTCAGGTCAGCCTGGTCTATCCGATGCTGAAGAGCGAACTGTTCCTGCGCTGGGACAGTGCCGAACTGCCGGCCCTGCTGAATGCGCTCTGCGCCGAAATGGCGCGGCAGGGGCTGATTACCGTACAGGAAGGCCAGCTGAAAATGAGTGCGGCGCGTTACCGTACGCTGCAGCTGCTGGCGGCCGGGATTCGTGAAACGCTGCAGCGTTTTGCCATTACCTTCGCCATTCTCAGCGCCAAGCCGACCATTAACCGTGGCACGCTGGAGAAAGAGAGCCGCACGCTGGCTCAGCGTCTGTCAGTGCTGCACGGTATCAATGCGCCGGAGTTCTTTGATAAGGCGGTCTTTACCGCGCTGGTGCTGTCGCTGCGTGATGAAGGCTATATCAGTGATTCCGGTGATGCGGATGCTGAACGTACCAATATGATGTGGCAGATGCTGGCCGAACTGGTCACCAGCGATGTCCGTCTGACCATTGAGAGTGCCGTGGCGCACGACTAATGGGCGACTGAAAACCACGGCGCATCTGTCACACGCCAGATTGCGCCGCGGTTTCATTTTCAGAATTCAGGCGCGAAAAGAACGCGCTTCCCACTGCGGCGACCGGCACGCCGCCGGGGTTAATCACCCCACCATCAGAACAGCGCAACAAACGGCTGGGTATTAAGCAGCACGCCAATAAACAGCACCAGGCCAACGTAGTTGTTGTTGAGGAATGCCTGGAAGCACAGCTCACGTTCACGCCCGGCAATCAGTTTCTGCTGATGCACAAACAGCCCGCCCGCCAGCAGCAGCGACCAGTAAAACGCACCGTTCAGATGCAGTAAAATGCCCACCAGCGCCATCAGGCCCAGCGCGGCCAGCTGTAACAACCCGATAATCAGCTTGTCGTAACGCCCAAACAGAATCGCCGTGGATTTCACGCCAATCTTCAGATCGTCGTCGCGGTCAACCATGGCGTACTGGGTGTCATAAGCCACCGTCCAGCAAATATTGGCGAGAAACACCAGCCAGCAGACAAAGGGTAAGGACTCACTAACCGCCGCCCAGCCCATCGGAATCGCCCAGCCAAACGCCGCGCCCAGCACCACCTGCGGCAGATGGGTATAACGCTTCATAAAGGGATAAACCCACGCCAGCGCCAGCCCGCCAAATGACAGCAGAATGGTCATGCGGTTCATGGTCAGCACCAGCAGGAACGCCAGCAGACCGAGGCCGGCGAACAGCAGTTTCGCCTCTTTCTCCGTTACCGCGCCGCTGGCTAACGGCCGCGCGGCGGTGCGTTTCACGTGGCCGTCGACGTTACGGTCGGCATAATCGTTGATCACGCAGCCCGCCGCACGCATCACAAACACGCCGAGGACGAACACCAGCAGCACCGACAGCGGCGGAATCGCCATGCCTGATAGCCACAGCGCCCACAGTGTCGGCCACAGCAGCAGCAGCGTGCCAATCGGTTTATCAATACGCATCAGGCGACTATAGGCCTGCCATTTGCTCATGGTTAAAGTCTTTTGCACGGGGCGTTATCCTTGCTTCAGCGCGCGGTACAGCGGCGACGCCGGTAAAAACAGTTCAGTTAACAGCAGCGGTTTTCCGGACAGGCGCAGCCGCGAGCGGCGTCCCCACAGGTCATCAATCTGGCCCGGATCGATAAAATCGCGGCTCAGCGTCGAGGAGGAAAACAGGTAGCGTCCCAGCGGTCGCGTGCCGAGATTTTGCAGCATCTGTTCCGGGCCGTTCAGCGTGCTCTCCGGCACCACGGTACGGCCAATCAGCCAGGGTTCATTGTCACCGCACAGCACGATTTCACGCAGCCAGAAACGCGTGTCGGCAGGCAAAAACGCTGCTTCCTGCGGCATCTCATCGGCGGTAATGAACGCTTCCCGCAGCAGTTGTACGGTAACCTGCTGGCAGTGCTGCTCAAAGCGGCGCGTCATTGAGTCTTCTTCCAGCAGCCAGTCAAGCAGCGGCGGTGAAAGTAACGGGGAAGAGGCTGGCAGCCAGTGCAGTGCGCGTAACTGGCGCAGCGCGTCATGCGACATCAGGACATCTCCGGTAAAAAAGTTGCCCTAGTGTAGCGCACCGCGCTCAGCGTGACACATCTGCTTGTGCCACGCTGGCGTCGCGGGAGGAATTACTCGCGTTTCAGGCGGTTACTGTTGGCCAGCCACAGCGTCACCACCAGAATCAAAATGGCCGCCGAGTAGCACAACGTATCGAAAGGATTTTTATGATCGACAATGATCAGACGAATAATCGCCGTGATGCCGATATAGACGAAGTAGCGCAGCGGAAAGTGATAGCCGGACTGAAAGTACTTCACAATCAGCGCGATAAACTCGAAATAGAGAAAGTAGATCACAATGCCTTCGATCAGCAGATACGAAGACGCCTGCTCACCGGTGCTGAACAGCACATTCGCCAGGTGAATGGTCTCTTTACCGAGAAACACCACCAGAATAACGGCCAGAATCACCAGGCCAATGTTCAGTACCCACTGTAATACCGAAGCAATAAGCTGCCCCGCCGCTGGTTTTGTTGTCATTATTTTGCGCCTCAGATGACGAGATTCTTCTGGCGCTATCATGCTGTAATGTGATCTAAATCACAATACATCACACCTCAACATCAACGCACAGCGCGTCATAACGCCAGTACTCGCAGTCGCAGTCAATCACCCGCTTATGCTGGTCACGGTTGATACGCGTAATCAGCAGGCCGGGCGTACCGCTCGCCACGTTCAGTGCGGGCGCCGCCCGCGCCGGAAGCGGACCGGGCACAATGGTAAACCGTGCGCCGCCGTAGTGAATGCCGTAGCGCTGGTCATACAGATCGGTCAGCGAGCGGGTGAGATCTTCACGCAGCAGACCGGGAAAGAAGGCCGGATTGAGGTAATGCTCGACGTATAGCACCGCGCGGCCATCAATGCGGCGCAGGCGGCGAATGCGGTACACCTGATCGCCTTCCAGCAGTTGCAGATGACGCGCAATTGCCAGCTGCGCCGGCACCTCGCGCGCCTCCATCACCTCAGTGCTGGCAATGCGCCCCTGCTGCAGCGCCATGGCGTGAAAGTGGCTGTGATGTGCCGGGTTATAGATGAGGCGCGGCGGCGCAATAAACCAGCCGCGCCGCAGTTCGCGGTAGATGACGCCCTGCGCTTCCAGCAGGCCAAGCGCTTCACGAAGCGTGATGCGCGTGGTGGAATATTGTTCGCTCAACGCGCGCTCGGCCGGCAATCGTCTGGTGACAAACTCTCCGTTTTCAATCCGTTCGCATAGTGCGGCGGCGATCACATCTGCGGTTTTCGACGACATTTTTTTAGCCTCATTTTGGGGCAAATCTGCACTATGACAGTTCGATGACTACAATGTGACAAGGCACATCCCACGCTTTAGCGCGCTGTAACCGCATGTGGAACGACGCGCCACATCCCATTTCAACACCCCGGTCATAAAACCTTCATCTATCCGGGCTACATTGGCTCGGTTCTTGCTGGACTAGACCACGACGACCCACAACTTACACCCGGAGCAACCGAGATGAAAGCGTTTATCTCTTCTGTAGTAGCCAGTGCCGTTCTGCTTGCGCTGCCCGCCGCGCATGCCGCCGATAACGATGTTGCCGCGCTGGAAAAAGCCGCGCGCGCCGAAGGCCAGGTGAACAGCGTCGGTATGCCTGACACCTGGGCCAACTGGAAAGATACCTGGAACGATCTCAGCACCAAATACGGTCTCAAGCACAGCGATACCGATATGTCTTCGGCGCAGGAGCTGGCGAAGTTTGCCGCCGAGCAGGATAACGCCAGCGCCGATATCGGCGACGTGGGCGCCGCTTTCGGTCCGATTGCCGTCGCCAAAGGCGTGGCGCAACCCTACAAACCGACGCACTGGGATCAGATTCCGGCATGGGCGAAAGACGCCGATGGCAACTGGATGCTGGCCTACACCGGCACCATCGCTTTCCTGATCGACAAGCAGCAGGTGAAAGACGCACCGCACAGCTGGGCCGATCTGAAAAAAGGTAAGTATGTGGTCACTATCGGCGACGTCGGCACGGCTGCTCAGGCGGCAAACGGCGTCCTCGCCGCCAGCTATGCGCTGGGCGGTGACGAGAAGAACATCAAGCCGGCGCTGGCGTTCTTCGGCGAGCTGGCGAAACAGGGCCGTCTCGGCGTGACCGACCCGGTGATCGCCAACATCGAAAAAGGCGAAATTCAGGTGGCCGTGGTGTGGGACTTCAACGGTCTGAACTACCGCGACCAGATTGATAAAAATCGCTACGAAGTGGTGATCCCGTCCGACGGTTCCGTGACTTCTGGCTACACCACCATCATCAACAAATACGCCAGACATCCGAATGCGGCGAAGCTGGCGCGTGAATACATTCTGTCGGATGAGGGCCAGATCAACCTGGCGAAAGGCTATGCGCGCCCGATCCGCGCCGAGCATTTAACGCTGCCGGCGGACGTGCAGGCCAAACTGCTGCCGCAGTCGGAATATAAAAATGCCCGTCCGATCAAAGATCAGGCTGCCTGGGATAAGACCTCAAAACTGCTGCCGCGCCTGTGGCAGGAGAATGTGGTTATTAACATGAAGCAGTAACGCAGAGATTTTGCCAGTCGCACATACCGTAGCGGCGCGGTGTATCGTGCATCCGTTTTCCGGCAATGCGCAATACATTGCGCCGGTACCTATCACCAATTTTTACAGGGTGCGCATTCATGCGCACCTGAGGGAGCGGGGATGAAAACAATCCTGGTGGTACTCGATGGGCTGAGTAATCAGGTAGCGCAGCACGCCATGGGCTATCTGTTTGCCGAATGCAAACAGGGCAACGGCCACTATTACACGCTAACCTGCGAATTGCCGTCGCTGTCGCGTCCGCTGTACGAATGCATTCTGACTGGCATTCCGCCGGTGCGCAGCGGCATCATTCACAACGGCGTCAATCGCCTGAGCAATCAGCGCAGTATCTTCCACTATGCGCGCGACGCCGGACTCACTACCGCCGCTGCCGCTTATCACTGGGTGAGCGAACTGTATAACCGCTCGCCGTTCAACGCTGCGCGCGATCGCCACACTAACGCACCCGACCTGCCGATCCAGTACGGCCATTTCTACTGGGACGACGGTTACCCCGACTCGCATCTGTTTGAGGATGCCGAAAGCCTGCGCCTGCAGCACGATCCCGATTTCCTGCTGATTCACCCAATGAACATCGACGATGCCGGGCACAAGCACAGCCTGTCATCACCGCAGTACCGTAACCGGGCACGAATGGCGGATGGCTATCTGTCGCAGTGGATGCCGGGCTGGCTGGCCGCCGGTTATCAGGTGATTGTCACTGCCGACCACGGCATGAACGACGATCGCTCGCACGGCGGTATTCTGCCGGAAGAGACGCAGGTGCCGCTGTTTGTTTTTGGCCGCGGCTTCTCGCTGCAGCCCGACCTGGAGCCGCAGCAAACCGACCTGTGCGGCACCGTCTGCACCCTGCTCGGCGTCCCGCACGACAAACCGCTGTGTCGCGGTCTGCTGGCGGAGCCGCGCTGATGAAGGGCAAAACCCTGGCCTCGCTGCTGCTGCTGCCGTTCGTGCTGTTCTGGATCGCCTTCCAGCTCGCGCCGCTGCTGTGGATTGCCATCAACAGCTTCTGGAGCGATATCAATGAGCGCTGGGGCATCGACAACTACAGCGATATCCTCACTTCACCGTTCTACCTGCAGGCTTTTCGCCTGTCGCTGGATATTTCGCTGTGGTCGAGCGTTTACGGCCTGCTGATCGCGCTGCTTGCCGGTTATTCGCTGCACAAGCTCGGCACCGGGCGTTTTCAGCGCTTTTTGCTGTCGTTCACCAATATGACCAGCAACTTCGCCGGCGTGCCGCTGGCCTTCGCCTTTGTCATCCTGCTCGGACTGAACGGCTGCCTGACGCTGCTGCTGCGCCACTACGGCTGGCTGGACAGCTTTAAGCTGTTTTCGCGCGACGGCATGGTGCTGGTTTACACCTGGTTCCAGATTCCGCTCGGTATTCTGCTGCTCTACCCGGCGTTTGACGGGCTGCGGAAAGACTGGGAAGAGTCGGCGGCACTGCTCGGTGCCAGCCGCTGGCGCTACTGGTGGCACATCGGCCTGCCGATTCTGTTTCCGGCGCTGCTCGGCACCTTTGTGATTTTGCTGGCCAACGCGCTGGGCGCCTACGCCACCATTTACGCGCTGACCACCGGCAACTTCAACGTGGTGCCGGTGCGCATCGCCGCGCTGGTGTCAGGCGATATCTCGCTCGATCCCAATACCGGCGGCGCGCTGGCGATGCTGCTGGTGCTGATTATGGCGCTGATTACCTTGGTGCAGCAGTATCTGGTGCGTCGCAGCTATCTGCATGCCCGCGTACAGGAGTCCTGACATGTCTCGCGTCGAAAAACTCTACCATCGCCTGATTGTCTGGCTGCTGCTGATTGTGCTCGCCGCACCGCTGCTGGCGACGCTGCTGTACGGCATCTCCAGTGAGTGGAGCGATACCATTCTGCCGCAGGGCTTTACCCTGAAGTGGCTGACGCAGTTGTGGAGCGATCCGCGCTTCCTCACCGCGCTCGGTCATTCACTGCTGATCTGCGTGGGTGCGCTGCTGTTCTCCCTTCTGCTGGTGCTGCCTGCGATGTTTGTAATCGCTTACTACTATCCAAAACTGGACGCGGTGATGAACGTGCTGATTCTGATGCCGTTTGCCGTGCCGCCGGTGGTCTCGTCGGTCGGGCTGCTGCAGCTCTACTCCTCAGGCCCGCTGATGCTGACCGGCACGCCGTGGATTCTCATCGGCTGTTACTTCACCATTGCGTTGCCGTTTATCTACCGCGCCATTGCCAACAACATGCAGGCCATCAACCTGAAAGAGCTGATTGACGCGGCTCATCTGCTGGGCGCCAGCACCTGGCAGGCAGCCCTGTTTGTGGTGCTGCCAAATCTGCGCAAAGGGGTGTTCATTGCCGTGCTGCTCTCCTTCTCGTTTCTGATTGGTGAGTTTGTCTTTGCTAACCTGCTGGTCGGCACCCGCTATGAAACGCTGCAGGTTTATCTCTACAACATGCGCAACGGCAGCGGGCATTTCACCAGCGCGCTGGTGATCTCTTATTTTGCGGTTGTCCTGCTGGTCACCTGGCTGGCCAATGCCCTCAATCCTGAACGAGGCTGACCATGAGTTACCTGAACGTTACCCAACTGAATAAAAGCTACGGCCCGACCACCATTTTTGAAAACATCGATTTCAGCGCCGATGAAGGTGAGTTTGTCACCCTGCTCGGCCCGAGCGGCTGCGGCAAGTCAACGCTGCTGCGCTGCATCGCCGGCCTGACCGATGTCGACAGCGGCACCATTCTGCTGCAGGGCCAGGATCTGGTGCCGCTGCCGCCGCAGAAACGTACCATTGGCATGGTGTTCCAGAGCTATGCGCTGTTTCCCAATATGACGGTAGAGAAGAACGTCGCCTTTGGCCTGAAGATGCAGAAACTGCCCGCCGGTGAGATTCAGCAACGCGTGATGGAAGCGCTGGCGCTGGTGGAACTGGCCGACTTCGCGCGCCGCTATCCGCATCAGCTGTCGGGTGGTCAGTGTCAGCGCGTGGCGCTGGCGCGTTCGCTGGTGACGCGGCCGCGCCTGCTGCTGCTGGATGAACCGCTGTCGGCGCTGGACGCCCGCATTCGCCGCCATCTGCGCGAGCAGATTCGCCACATTCAGCAGGAGCTGAAGCTGACCACCATTTTTGTCACCCACGATCAGGAAGAGGCGCTGACGCTGTCGGACCGTATTGTGCTGATGAACCGCGGTCGCATTGTACAAAACGGCAACGCGGAAACGCTCTATACCCAGCCGGTGGATCTGTTCGCCGCGGGCTTTATTGGTAACTACAACCTGCTGAGCGCCGAACAGGCAACGCAGCTGACCGGCCAGCCGTTCAGCTGCCAGGTGGCGATTCGTCCGGAATCCATCCAGCTGTGCGCACCGCAGGCAGGCATCGCGGCCACCATTCTCAGCCATAGCCTGCTCGGGAACGTGATCCGCTATCGCGTGCTGGCGAATCAGGTCGAGTTGTCGGTGGATGTGCTCAACCGCAGCGTGGCAGATTTACACCCCGCCGGCATGCAGATTGGACTACAGTTAGAGATGTCGACGTTGCG
The DNA here is from genome assembly GCF_016643525.1 of Pantoea sp. Morm. Taxonomy (NCBI): domain Bacteria; kingdom Pseudomonadati; phylum Pseudomonadota; class Gammaproteobacteria; order Enterobacterales; family Erwiniaceae; genus Pantoea; species Pantoea sp. Morm. The sequence continues at coordinate 18,134 of NZ_VOQX01000014.1, forward strand.
CCAGGTCGCTTAAATTAAACGAAAAATTGGCAAGGCAGCGCGACGCAGGTATTTATCGGCTGTGCTTATCGCCAGGCAGGCAGCCGCCTGTTTTCTGCCTGGCGCATAGGAGCCTTTATTCGTGCTAACCCTGCTTAACCTTCTCTCCGCCGTCGCCCTGCTGGTATGGGGCACCCACATTGTCCGCACCGGCGTGATGCGCGTGTACGGTGCCGATCTGCGTCGCGTGTTAAGCCGCAGCGTGGAAAAAAAGCCGATGGCCTTTCTTGCCGGGATTGGCGTTACCGCGCTGGTGCAGAGCAGTAACGCCACCACGTTATTAGTCACCTCGTTTGTGGCGCAGAATCTGGTCAGCCTGACGCCCGCGCTGGTGGTGGTGCTGGGTGCCGACGTCGGTACCGCCATCATGGCGCGCATCCTGACCTTCGATCTCTCCTGGCTGTCGCCGCTGTTTATCTTTTTTGGCGTGGTATTTTTCCTCAGCCGCAAACAGACGCGCGCCGGTCAGATCGGACGCGCGGCCATCGGCCTCGGGCTGATTCTGCTGGCGCTGCAGCTGATTGTCGCCGCCGCCAAACCCATTACGCAGGCCGCTGGCGTACAGGTGCTGTTCTCGACGCTGACCGGCGATATCATGCTGGATGCGCTGATTGGCGCGGTATTCGCCATCATCAGCTACTCCAGCCTGGCTGCGGTGCTGATTACCGCCACGCTGACCGCCACCGGCGTTATCTCGTTCAAAGTGGCGCTGTGTCTGGTAATTGGGGCTAACCTCGGCAGCGGCTTGCTGGCAATGATCAACGCCAGCGGATCCAATGCTGCCGGCAAGCGGGTGGCGCTCGGCAGCCTGTTGTTCAAGCTGATTGGCAGCATCGTTATTTTGCCGTTTGTCGATTACATCGCCGACCTGCTGGATAAGCTGCCGGTTAACGATGAAGAGATGGTGATCTTCTTCCACGTGTTCTACAACCTGGTGCGCTGTCTGGTGATGGTGCCGTTTGCCGAACCGATGGCGCGCCTGTGCCGCCGCATGATCGCCGACGATGCGGAAAACCAGACCCATCTCAAGCCTAAGCACCTCGACAGCAGCGCGCTGGATACGCCGGCGCTGGCGCTGGCCAACGCGGCGCGGGAGACGCTGCGCATTGGCGATGTGGTGGAGCAGATGCTGGAGAGCTTCAACAAGGTGGTGATGGGCGAACTGCGCGAGGAGCGCGCGGTGCGGCGGCTGGATGATGATGTGGACGTGCTGTACACCGCCATTAAGCTCTATCTGGCGCGCATGCCGAAGGAGGACCTGGCGGAAGAGGATTCACGCCGCTGGGCCGAGGTGATTGAGATGGCGCTGAATCTGGAGCAGGCAGGCGACATTATCGAGCGCATGAGCGCCGACGTAGCGGACAAATCGCTGCAGGCGCGCCGGGCGTTTTCGCCGGAAGGGCTGGAAGAGCTGAATTCGCTGCAGGAGCAGGTGTTAAGCAACCTGCGCCTGAGCCTGTCGGTGTTTCTGTCGCACGACGTCACCAGCGCGAAGCGTCTGCGCCGTGCCAAGCACCGTTTCCGCATCCTGATTCGCCGTTATTCCCACGCCCACGTCGAGCGCCTGCATCGGCAGAATGTGCAAAGCATCGAAACCAGTTCGCTGCATTTAGGTTTGCTGGGAGATATGAAGCGCCTGAATTCGCTGTTCTGCGCGGTAGCGTACACTGTGCTGGACCAGCCGGACGATGAGCGCGAGGTGGATTAATCATTTTTACAACGCGCGATAAATCGCGCCGCTACAGGCTGTGCATTAATCTGTAACGGCGCAATTTATTGCGCATTGCCATTACGACAACAAACTAAATGCGATCATCCCGACGATGGCGCCGGTGGTGCCGAGAATCGTCTCCATCAGCGTCCAGGTCTTCAGCGTCTCGCCTTCGGTGGCACCGGTGAAGCGGCCGAACAGCCAGAAACCGGCATCGTTGACGTGGCTGATAATAATCGAGCCGCCGCCAATGCAGATCGACAGCGCCGCCAGCTGCGCACCGCTGTAATGCAACGGTTCAATCACCGGCATCACCAGCCCGACGGTGGTTAAACAGGCCACCGTGGCCGAGCCCTGAATCACCCGAATCGCGCCGGAGAGAATAAAACAGGCCAGCGCAATCGGCATGCCGGCACCGGTCAGCGCGTGGCCCAGCACCGGGCCAACGCCGGAATCCACCAGCACCTGCTTGAACACGCCGCCCGCGCCAATCACCAGCAGGATAATCCCCGCCGGCTGCAGCGCACTGCCGCATACCTGCATCACCTTCTCTTTATCCATGCCCTGACGGTAAGCCAGGCCGTAAATCGCCACCAGCAGCGCCAGCAGGATGGCGGTAAACGGATGGCCGATAAACTCCAGCCACGCATACAGACGTGTATCCGGTGTGGTAAAGCGCGCGCCGATGGTTTTCAGCCCGACCAGCAGCAGCGGGAACAGAATCAGCGACAGGCTAAAGCCAAACGACGGCAGCTGGCCCTCGCTGACGTCCGGCTGATGATCTTCCGGCGGCGCGCTGAACGTCACATGGCGCGCAATCAGGTTGCCGAACAGCGGACCGGCAATCAGCATGCCGGGAATCGCCGCGCACAGCCCCAGCAGGATCATCCAGCCAAAGTCAGCGTGCATCTGCGCCGCCAGCAGCATCGGTGCCGGTCCGGGCAGCAAAAAGGCCGCCGCGGCGGCGACGCCGGCAAACAGCGGGATCACCAGTTTGACCAGATTATCGTGGGTACGGCGTGCCACGGCGAAGGCGATGCTGATCAACAACACCACGGCCACTTCAAAGAACAGCGGCAGCGCACAAATCAGCCCGGCAATGCCCATCGCATAGTGCGCGCGCCGCTCGCCAAAGGTTTTCAGCATGCGAATGGCGATCTGATCGACCGCACCGGTTTCATGCAGAATTTTGCCGAACATGGCGCCCAGCGCCACCACAATGGCGAGAAAGCCGAGCGTGCCGCCCATGCCTTTTTGCATGGTCTCAGCAATTTTATCCAGCGGCATACCGGAGAACAGACCGGCACCCATCGACACTAACATCAGAGCGACAAAGGCGTGCATACGCGCTTTCATCACCAAAAACAGCAGCAGCAGGACAGAGCCTGCTGCGGTTAACACCAGCGTTGCGGTACTCATGACTAGCCCTTGTTGATTGCGCCCTCGATGGTCGCAACCGTGGCCGCAACTACCTCATCCAGTGAGTGATTGATATCGACAACCAGCACATCCGGCTCGTCGGCACCCGGTTCCTGCAGGGTTTCAAACTGTGTTACCAGCATCTGCGGTTTGAAGAAGTGGCCTTTGCGCGCCTTGAGACGAGACTCAATGGTGGCAAAATCGCCCTTCAGATAGATGAATTTCAGGTTGTGATTGCCCTGACGCAGGATGTCGCGATAGGACTTTTTCAGCGCTGAACAGACGATGATCGAGATCGCCTGGGTGCGCTGCATCGCGAACGCCGCATCATTCAGCGCCTGCAGCCACGGCTGGCGATCGTCGTCGTTCAGCGGATGGCCTTCCGCCATTTTGGTGATGTTGCTGCGCGGATGCAGGAAATCACCATCCAGAAACGCGGTGCTGAGCTGATGAGACACCTGATTGGCGACGGCAGACTTTCCGCTGCCGGAAACACCCATCAGGATAAAGACGTGGTGCGATGGAGATGGCGTGGTCATGGTTTTGCGCTCCGGCAGGTTAAGCTGCCAATGTTACCGATAACAATTTTGATTGCCATTGTCCGAGCGCGCTCAGACGCTGGCAACCCTTGTCAGGCGGAAAAGCACGAAAGTGTGAACTGACTCAAAAAATCGCCAAAATCAGATGCTGCCACCTTCGGCAATCTCAAAACCGACATCCAGCGGCGCGGTCACGCTGCGATCGCCGCCAATCCGCGCCAGCAGCATGGCGGCTGATTCACGCCCCATGCGTTCGCGTGGCGTCAGCACCGTAGCCAGCCGCGGATTGACCACCTGCGTGATGTCGTGGCCGTGAAAGCCGGCGATCGCCATCTGCTCCGGCACGCGCAACCCCTGGCGCTGGCATTCAAACATCGCGCCTACCGCCAGGTCATCATTGGTACAGAACAGGCTGTCAGTGTGCGGATAGCGCTTCTGCGCCTCGCGCAGCAGCTGGGCACCGGCGCTGAAGGAGGAGGCATCTTCCATCATGACGCTGTGCGGCGTCAGCCCGGCTTCACGCATCGCCTGTTCGTAGCCCTGCTGCTTTTGCAGCGTACGCTCATCGAGGCGCGCGCCCAGATAGACGGTGTGACGATGGCCTTTCCTGAGGATAGCATGCGTCATCTGCCGCGCCGCCTCGACGTTGTCGAAGCCCACGGCCATATCAAGACACGGCGTGACGCAATCCATCATTTCGATCACCGGAATGCCCGCCACTTCCAGCATGCGCAGCGTGCCCGGCGTGTGGGAACGTTCGGTAAGGATCACGCCATCAATATTCCAGCCCAGCAGCGAACGCAGCTGCAGCTCCTCTTTGTGCGGGTTATAGCCGAAGTGCGCCACCAGCGTCTGATAGCCCGCTTCATCGGTCACGGTTTCAATGCCGCGCAGCACGTCGGCAAATACCTGGTTGGTGAGCGAGGGCAGCAACACGCCAATCGCGCGGCTGGTGGCGTTAGAGAGCATGTCGGGCGCACGGTTGGGGATATAGCCGAGTTCATCCAGCGCCACGGCGATTTTGTCGCGCAGCGCCGCAGAGACCTGATCGGGGTTCCGCAAATAGCGGCTGACGGTCATTTTTGTGATGCCGACGCGATCGGCAACATCCTGTAATACCGGTCTTTTCTTCTTCATCGTGTGCGCCTGAGGTCAGAGATAAGCTGAGTTTATCATTTTTTTGTCATGTTATGCCGTTGCGGCGCAACCTCTCACAGACACCACTGAAAAATACCAGCAGATAAAAACAAGACTGGTCTGCTGGAAAAGAAACATTAAAGCAATCCTTCGTGATTATTTAAATCCTAAAGCGGATTAACCTCACATAAAAATAAAAAATCAGATTATTTAACTAACCTTAAATTAGAAAGATAAATAAAATTAAATAAATATTATCAGTAAGATAAATAAATACACCTCGCATTATCCCTGGTTTAAACAGAAACTCACTCTTGATCGTTTTTTCCCTCTTCTTACTATGGCAAACCGGGCAAAAAGCGGCTCGCCCGCTGTATATAAGGAGAATGACCTCATGGAAAAAACCACTTCACCTGCGAAGCGTCCTGTCGAACGCTTCCTCAATACCGTTGAATGGCTGGGCAACCTGTTGCCGCACCCGATTACGCTGTTTGCACTGTTTTCCCTGTTTATCCTCGTCGCGTCGGCTATTGCTGCGGCATTAGGCGTGAGCGTGATCGATCCGCGCCCGATCGGTGCCGCCGGGCGCGCGCCGGACGGGGTGATTCACGTGGTCAGTTTGCTGAGCGCAGAAGGCTTACAGCGCATCGTCAGTCATCTGGTGACGAATTTCACTGGCTTTGCCCCGCTGGGAACCGTGCTGGTGGCGCTGCTGGGTGTCGGCATCGCCGAACAGTCTGGCCTGCTGTCCGCCGCGATGCGCGCACTGGTGTTTAACGCCCCGAAGAAGCTGATCACCTTTACCGTGGTGTTTGCCGGTATCGTCTCGAATACCGCTTCGGAGCTGGGATATGTGGTGCTGATTCCGCTGGCTGCGATGATCTTCCACTCGCTCGGTCGCCATCCGCTGGCTGGACTGGCGGCCGCGTTTGCCGGCGTCTCGGGCGGTTACAGCGCCAATCTGCTGCTTGGCACTATTGATCCACTGCTCTCCGGCATTACCCAGAGTGCAGCGCAGATCATCGATCCTGCTTACAGTGTTGGCCCGGAGGTGAACTGGTACTTCATGTTTATCAGCACCTTTGTGATTGCCGGGCTGGGCACCTGGATCACCAACAGCATCGTCGAACCCAAGCTGGGCAGCTATCAGGATAGCGAAGGTGATGCGGTGCGCGGCGACATGGGCGAGCTGTCGCCTGGCGAGCGTCGGGCACTCAAAGGTGCGGGCTGGGCGGTGCTGGTGGTGTCACTGCAGCTGGCGCTGACGGTCATTCCCGGCCACGGCGTATTACTGAATCCCAAAACCGGCACGCTGGCGGGTTCACCGTTCCTGAAAGGCACCGTGGTATTTATCTTTGTGTTCTTCGCCATCCCCGGTTTTGTTTATGGCCGCCTGATGGGCACCATGCGCAGCGATCGCGATGTCATTCACGCCATGTCCACCAGCATGAGCAGCATGGGAATGTACATCGTGCTGGTGTTTTTTGCCGCGCAGTTTGTCGCCTTTTTCAACTGGAGCAACTTCGGCACGGTGGTGGCAGTGAAAGGTGCCAGCCTGCTGGCTTCACTGGATATGAGCGCCCCGCTGCTGTTCGTCTGCTTCATCCTGATCTGCGGCTTCATCAATCTGATGATTGGCTCCGCGTCGGCCCAGTGGGCAGTGACCGCACCGATTTTCGTGCCGATGCTGATGCTGGTCGGGTTTGCGCCTGAGGTGATCCAGGCGGCGTACCGCATTGGTGACTCAGTGACAAACGTGATTACGCCGATGATGAGCTACTTCGGGCTGATCATGGCAGTGGCGGCGCGCTACCGTCGTGATATGGGCATCGGTACGCTGGTGGCGATGATGCTGCCTTATTCGGTGGTGTTTATGATTGGCTGGACGCTGCTGTTTGTGCTGTGGGTGTTCGTGTTTAACCTGCCGGTCGGTCCCGGCGCGGCCACCTGGTACACGCTGTAATCTCCCCGTGCAGTGGATTGCCACGGACGGCGATCGGTTAACGCGCAGGCAAAAAAAAAGCCAGCACCCGAGCTGGCTAAGAAACACTGGAAGCAATGTGAGCAATGTCGTGCTTACCCGGTTTGTCAGGAGACGCTGCCGGATTCGCGTTGACAATAATAATCATTATCATTCGCGTCTGTAAAGCCCTTTCCCGATTTTTTTACCGTTGACGCTGCGCGCGAATTCCCTGATGTTAAAGGGGATTTCATTCACTGAGTGTAAGGAGCTGCTTTATGAGTCAGGTTACTGTTCGTCACGCAACGCCCGAAGATGCCGCCGTTCTGACGCGTATCTATAGCCAGCCGGAAACCCAGGCGGGCACGCTGCATCTGCCGTATCAGTCACCGTCACTCTGGCAGGAGCGGCTCGCGAATCCCCGTCCCCATGTCACCATGCTGGTGGCCTGTATTGACGGGCAGGTTGTCGGTCAGTTGACGCTGGAAGTTATGGCGGTGGCACGCCGCCGTCACTGCGCCACTATCGGCATGGGCGTTGATCCGGCATTCCATCGGCGCGGCGTGGGTAAAGCGCTGATGGCGGCGATAGTGGATCTGTGCGACAACTGGCTGCAGGTCACGCGGATTGAACTGACAGTGTTTGCGGATAATTACCAGGCCATGGGTTTGTATCAGCAGTTTGGTTTTGAGATTGAAGGTACCGCCAGAGGTTTCGCGGTCCGCGACGGCCAGATGATCGATACGCACTACATGGCGCGTCTGAAAGGGAATGCGCGATGAATCGCGCCGCTACCGGCCGGTGCACGGTGAGGTAGCGGCGCAATTTATTGCGCGACGTTAATACCCGGCACTCAAATCATCCACCGAGCGCGGGTCGGATGCGCCGTAGCGCATGCCGTCCGGGCCAATCATGATGCTCTGCGTGCTGCCCATCGCCGGCAGCACTTTCACATGCTGACCTTTTGCTTCCAGCAGACGCAGCGTATCCGGGCTGAAGCCCTTCTCGACGCGCAGCTGATCCGGCAGCCACTGATGGTGGAAGCGCGGCGCATTGGTGGCTTCCGCCACGTTCATGCCGAAATCGATACTGTTCACCACCATTTGCAGCACGGTGGTGATAATCCGACTACCGCCCGGGCTGCCGGTCACCAGCCAGGTTTTACCGTCTTTCGCCACAATGGTTGGCGACATTGATGACAGCGGACGTTTGGCCGGCTGGATCGCGTTCGCCTCACCGCCCACCAGGCCATAGACGTTTGGCGTGCCCGGCTTGGCAGAGAAATCATCCATTTCATTGTTCATCAGAATGCCGCTGTTACCGGCCACCACGCCGCTGCCAAAGTAGGTATTCAGCGTATAGGTCACCGCCACCGCGTTGCCGTCTTTATCCACCACCGAGAAGTGGGTGGTTTGATTGCTCTCGTACGGTGCCAGCTTACCGGGCTTGATGTCGGCTGAAGGGCGCGCCTTGTTGACGTCAATCTGCTGGGCCAGCGTTTTGGCGTAGGCTTTGCTGGTCAGCGCCTGCTGCGGCACCTTAACGAAGTCGGGATCGCCGAGATACTCGGAGCGGTCGGCGTAGGCATATTTTTCCGCTTCGGCCATAACCTGCATCGCGTCCGCGCTGCCGAAGCCCCATTTCGCCAGGTCGAAGTTTTCCAGGATATTGAGGATCTGCACAATATGAATGCCGCCGGACGACGGTGGCGGCATGGAGAACACCTCGTAGCCACGGTAGCTGCCGCTTACCGGCTTGCGTTCCACTGCGCGGTAGGCCGCCAGATCCGCCTTGCCAATCAGTCCGCCGTGCTGCGCCATTTCGGCAGCGATCTCATCGGCAATTTTGCCTTTGTAGAAAGCATCCGGCCCCTGCTGAGCAATCAGCTGCAGGCTGTGCGCGAGGTTTTTCTGCACCAGGCGATCGCCCTTCTGGTAAGGCTGACCGTCGGCTTTATAGAAAATAGCGCGACTGTTGTCGTGGTTGATCAGGTTCTCTTTACCGTAGGTAGCGAGATCGTCAGCCAGTGCATCGTTAACGATGATGCCGTCGCGCGCCAGTTTGATCGCCGGCGCCAGCAGCGTGCTGAGCGGCAGCGTGCCATACTTTTGCGCCGCCAGGGCAAAACCGGCTACGGTTCCCGGCGTGCCGGACGCCAGATGAGAAGTGAGTGATAACTTACTATCCGCGTTGCCCTGCTTATCCAGGAACATATCGCGCGAGGCACGCGCCGGCGCCATCTCGCGGAAATCAATGGCGGTGGTGCGGCCGGCAGCGGTGCGCAGCAGCATAAAGCCGCCACCGCCCAGGTTGCCCGCCTGCGGGTGAGTGACCGCCAGCGCAAAGCCCACCGCAATCGCTGCATCTACCGCGTTACCCCCCTGTTTGAGGATATCGACGCCCACCCGGGTTGCCATGGCGTCCACTGATGCAACCATCCCGTGCTGCGCTTTCACCGGGTGAAAGGTGTCGCTGTCGACGCCATATGACACCGGCGGTGCGCTGGCTGGCGCCGCCTGCGCCCCCTGCACCACGGTAAAACTCATTAACAGCGCCCAGCCGAACTGGCGCACACCGTTATGTATCCTCATCCCGCCACCATCCTTTCAGTTGTTTACATTTGTTATTGATTGCTGCAAGTGTTTGCAAATACTGTAAAAAAGATAGCAGTTAAGCCAAATTAGGTGCACTCCTGGTTTTGGGGTTTGTGATATCGCATAAACTTATGGTTGCGGCGGTTGCTGCCGGGTGGCGAGCAACCTCACACAGCAGGCCGCACTGATGGAGGAACACCATGAAAAAATGGCTGATTGTTATCGCGGCACTGATGCCGCTGAGCGGCATGGCGAACATGCTGAACAACACTAACCAACCGAATCAACCCGGCTATAACCCAAGCCAGCAGCGGATGCAGACGCGCATGCAGGTCCAGCAGCAGCAACAGCAGCAGCAGTTGCGTCAGGATCAGCAGCAGCAAAATCAGGAGATGCAGCGTAAGCTGCAGGAGCGGCGCGATAGCGCCCGGCAGCGCGTGATTCAGTCGCAGCCGGGCCAGCAGAACAGCAATACACAAACGCAGTACGGCAATTAACGGAAGTCCGGGCCGATAGCATCAATGCGATCGGTACAGATGGCATCCACGCCCCAGCTCAGCAGCTCGCGCGCCCGCGCGGGCTGATTCACGGTATACACCAGAATACGCAGACCGGCGGCTTTAAGCGCGGCGGTGCGTCCGGCGTCCAGTAAGCGATGATTTAAATGGATGGAGACGCAGTCGAGCGCGGCGGTAAGCGTCTGCCAGTCGTCGTGCCACTCATCCAGCAGCAGGCCGCGCGGCAGCTCCGGCGCGGCCTGCATCGCCGCTTCCAGCGCCGCGTACGAGAACGAGGACAGCAGCGGTGCCGTTTGTCCCTGCCACAGCGTTCGTGCGGCCAGCGCCACATCACGTCCGGTTTCCACCTCTGTACCGCTGCTGGGTTTGATCTCAATGTTGGCCATCATCTGATGCTGGCGGCAGCGCGCGGCCACCTCGCTCAGCAATGCCAGCGGTTCACCGTCAAATTCACGGCTAAACCAGCTGCCGGCATCCAGCTGCGCCAGCTGCTGCCACGGCAGATCGCCCGCCACGCCCCAGCCGTTGCTGGTGCGGTCCAGCGTGTCATCGTGCAGCAGGAAAATCTGCTTATCCTGTGACAGTTTAGCGTCGAATTCGATCATGGTATGACCGTAGTGCGCGCCAACATCAATCGCCGCCAGGGTGTTTTCCGGGGCCAGCTTGCCGCCGCCGCGATGCGCAACAATGTGCGGATAGGGCCAGTTTTTTACACTCATTCCAGACGCTTTCCATGGGTAGAATCGAAGAAGTGTAACGCATCTGGCGGCAGTTGTAGCCACAGGCTGCTGCCAGCCTGCGGCCGCTCGCTATGCGGCAAACGCACCACCAGCCGCGTGTTGCCAATGTGGCCATGCGCAAGATTGTCCGCGCCGAGGATCTCCAGCGTATCCACCACCAGCGGCACACCGCCGGCCTCACGGCTGCTGAGCTGAATATGCTCGGGACGAATGCCGAGCGTCAGCGGACGGTTGGCCCATCGCGCTTTGCCGGCGCCGAGCGGCAGGCTGTTGAGCGTGTCGAGCGTAAAGCGCGAGCCATCGCTATTGATCTGACCGGGTAGCAGGTTCATCGCCGGCGCGCCGATGAACGACGCAACAAACTGACTGGCCGGACGCTCATACACCTCCACCGGCGTGCCCACCTGCTCCACCACGCCTTTATTCATCACCATCACGCGCTGCGCCAGCGTCATGGCTTCAACCTGATCGTGCGTGACGTACAGGCTGGTGGTTTTCAGCCGGCGGTGCAGTTGCTGCAGCTCCAGACGCATCTGCACGCGCAGGCGCGCATCCAGGTTCGACAGCGGCTCATCAAACAGAAACACCGCCGGTTCCCGCACGATGGCGCGGCCCATGGCCACGCGCTGACGCTGGCCGCCGGAGAGCTCGCGCGGACGGCGCTGCAACAGGTGATCAAGCTCCAGACTGCGCGCCGCATCCATCACCCGCTGGGTAATCTGTTCCTTGCCCATGCCGCGGATCTTCAGGCCGTAAGCCATGTTTTCTCCCACCGTCATGTGCGGGTAGAGCGCGTAATTCTGGAATACCATGGCGATGCCGCGATCTTTCGGCTCCATGTCGGTGACGCGCCGATCATCGATGTAGATATCGCCCGACGTGACGCGCTCCAGCCCGGCCACCATGCGCAGCAGCGTCGATTTTCCACAGCCGGATGGGCCGACCATCACCATAAATTCACCGTCATTGATGGTGATGTTCAGCGGCTGAATGATTTGGTTTTTGCCGTCATACGATTTCGTCACGGTCTGAAGGGTTACCGCTGCCATCTATTTCTCACTCTCCACCAGGCCACGCACAAAAGCGCGCTGCATCACAAGCACCACCACCACCGGTGGGATCAGGGTTAATAACATCGCCGCCATCACTTCGTTCCACTGCGTCGGACCGCCGCTGGTGTTGATCATACTTTTCACCCCCGCCACGGCAGTGCTCAGGCCGGCATCGTTGATGATCAGCAGCGGCCACAGATACTGGTTCCAGCCGTAAATAAAGGTGATGACAAACAGCGCGGCGAGATTGGTTTTTGACAGCGGCAGCACGATATCCCAGAAAAAACGCATCGGACTGGCGCCGTCAATGCGCGCCGCTTCAATCAGCTCATCCGGCAGCGACATAAAAAACTGGCGGAACAGGAACGTGGCGGTCGCGGAGGCCATCAGCGGCAATGTCAGACCGCTGTAACTGTCCAGCATGTGCAGCGTGGAGATCACCTCCACCGTCGGGAAAATACGCACTTCTACCGGCAGCATCAGGGTGATAAAGATCAGCCAGAAAAACAGCGTGCGCAGCGGAAAGCGAAACCACACCAGCGCAAACGCCGAGAGCATCGACACCGTGATTTTGCCCACGGTGATGCCCAGCGCCATGATCAGGCTGTTCAGCATCATCAGGCCAAACGCCGCGCTGCCGTTGACGCCATCGCGCCAGATGTGGGTGATGTTGTCGATGAGATGCGGGCCCGGCACCAGCGTCATCGGCACCTGATACACCGCGTTGTTATCCAGCGTCGCGGCGACAAACGCCACGTACAGCGGGAACAGAATGGTCAGCACCCCCAGCGCCAGCAGCGTGTGGGCGAAGATATCCAGCCCGCGTCGGTTTTCAATCATTGGTATTGCACCTTACGCTCGACAAAGCGGAATTGCAGAATGGTCAGGCCGATAACCAGCAGCATCAGCACCACCGACTGCGCGGCGGACGACGAGAGATCGAGCCCGGTGAAGCCTTCGCGGTAGATTTTATAGATCAGCGTGGTGGTGGCCTGTACCGGCCCACCGCCGGTAGCGGCATCAATCACCGGGAAGGTGTCGAAAAAGGCGTAAACCAGATTCACCACCAGCAGGAAAAAGCTGACCGGCGTAATCAGCGGCAGCGACAGATTAAAGAAACGGCGCACCGGTCCGGCACCGTCAATCGCCGCGGCTTCCACCAGCGATTTAGGAATGGACTGCAGCGCGGCAAAGAAAAACAGGAAGTTGTAGCTCATTTGCTGCCAGATCGACGCAAGTACAATCAGGAACATCGCCTGACCGCTGTTCTGCGCATAGTTCCAGTTGTAGCCAAACTGGTTCAGCAGATGGCTGAACAGCCCCAGCCCCGGATTGAACAGGAACATCCACAGCACCGCCGCAACCACCGGCGCTACCGCATAGGGCAGCAGCAGCAGCGTCTGATAGAGCTTTTTCAGCCGGATAACGTAATCCACCAGCGCCGCCAGCAGCAGCGAGAATGTCATGCCGCATACCGTCACCAGCGCGCTAAACACGAGGGTGGTCCAGAACGAATCAAGGTAGTAGTCGTCACTGAACAGGCGGCGGAAGTTATCAAGGCCAACAAAGGTGCTGGAGATGCCAAACGGATCGATGCTTTGCAGCGAGTACCACAGCGCCTCTCCGGCGGGCCAGAGAAAAAAGATCGCGGTGATCGCCAGTTGCGGTGCCACCAGCAGATACGGCAACAAACGGGCGCGGAAAACCGGACGTGATGATGAGGACATAGCAGGCTCGTCAGAATGAGACAGCGGGACGGACTTACCCGTCCATCCCGCCATTACGGAGTTACTTCACTTGCTGTTCAAAGCGACGCAGCAGTTCGTTGCCGCGTTTCACCGCGTTGTCCAGCGCTGCCTGTGGCGACTGTTTGCCGGTCCACACTCCTTCCAGCTCTTCGTCGACGATGGTACGAATCTGCGGCATGTTGCCCAGACGCATCCCTTTGGTGAACGGCAGCGGATCTTTATTCAGCATCTGCCGCGTGGCGATGTCCGCGCCCGGGTTTTTGTCATAGAAGCCCTGCTGTTTGGTCAGCTCATAAGCCGCGGTGGTGATCGGCAGATAACCGGTTTTCTGGTGCCATTCTGCCGCGATATCCGGCTGGGCGAGGAACTTCATGAACTCCGCCGCACCTTTATAAGTCGCTGCATCTTTGCCTTTCATCACCCACAGGCTGGCGCCACCGATAATGGCGTTCTGCGGTGCGTTCGGCACGGTGTCATCGTACGGCATCATGCCCACGCCAAAGTTGAATTTGGCGTAATGCTTAATGTCGGCCAGCGAACCGGATGAGGCGGTGGTGATACCGCAGTCGCCGTTATAGAACTTGGACGTCGACTCATCTTTACGGCCAAAGTAAGTGAAATCACCTTTCTTATTCATCTCTTCCAGCAGCTGGATGTGGCGCACCTGCACGGGTTTGTTGAACTCCAGCACCGCGTCGGTACCGTCAAAGCCGTTGTTTTTGGTGGCAACCGGCAGGCCATGCCAGGCGCTGAAGTTTTCGATCTGAATCCAGCCCTGCCAGCCGCTGGCATAGCCGCAGCTCATGCCGGCTTTACGCAGCGCGGCGGCATCCTGCGCCAGCGCCTGCCAGGTTTTCGGTGGCTGATCCGGGTTAAGACCGGCTTTTTTGAACGCGTCTTTGTTGTAGTACAGCACCGGCGTGGAACTGTTAAACGGCTGCGAGATCAGCTGGCCGTTGCTGTCGCTGTAGTAACCGGCAACGGCAGGGACAAACTGTTTCGGGTCCATCGGCACGCCGGCGTCTTTAAACACTTCATGCACCGGCACGATGGCTTTAGAGGCCATCATGGTGGCGGTGCCCACTTCGTAAACCTGCAGAATGGCCGGTGCCTTACCGCTGCGCACCGCAGCGATACCCGCGGCCAGGCTCTGCTCGTAGTTGCCTTTGTAGGTCGGAACGATTTTGTAATCCGGGTGAGCCTGGTTAAAACGCTGTGCCAGAGAATCGACTTCTTTGCCTAACTCGCCTTCCATTGAGTGCCAGAAAGGGATTTCGGTAGCAGCCAGCGCATTACCGCTGATCGCCAGACCGAGCAGCAGACTCATCAGGCGGGGACGAAGCGTAAAAGCGGACATAAGGGTTTCCTGTGCTTGTGGCGCGCGCGATATCACGCATTTTTTGTTCGCGAAGTAACATGACACGAGGAAATGACGGAAAAATAACAGGATTATGACGGGAGTGTGACGGGATAAGCGCAGGGGCGATGGAGTGTAAGTGGGTGGGAATTATTTGTTATTCCGCACTCCGGTTAATGACCGTCGGCGGCGCAGTCAGATTACGGGCGGACAGCGCGCAGCCACCGCAGCGTACATGTAGTACGTGAGGATGGCGAGCACTGCCCAACCGCAATCTGACAAGTAAGCCAGGTCAGGCGCCTAAATACGCGCTTCTCACCGCTTCATTGGACAACAACGCTTCACCGCTATCCTCCAGCACCACGTGGCCGTTCTCCAGCACGTAACCGCGATCGGCCAGCTTAAGCGCCTGGTTGGCGTTCTGCTCGACGAGGAAGATGGTCATGCCCTCTTTACGTAGCTGTTCGATGGTGTCGAAAATCTGCTGGATAATGATCGGCGCCAGACCCAGCGATGGCTCGTCCAGCAGCAGCAGGCGCGGCTGGCTCATGAGCGCGCGGCCAATCGCCAGCATCTGCTGCTCACCGCCGGACATGGTGCCGGCGCGCTGCACTTTGCGCTCCGCCAGCCGGGGGAACAGCTGATAAACGCGCTCAATGCGCTCCTGATACTGCTGACGCGTCGCGAAAAAGCCGCCCATCGCTAGGTTCTCTTCCACCGTCATGCGCGAAAACACGCGCCGGCCTTCCGGTACGATGGCAATCGCTTCACGCATGATTTTTGCCGTCTGCCAGTCGGTAATGGTTTTGCCATCAAAGGTGATGGTGCCACTGGTGGCGCGCGGTTCGCCACACAGCGTACCGAGCAGCGTGGTTTTGCCTGCGCCGTTAGCGCCAATCAGCGTCACGATTTCGCCCTGGCTGATGTGCAGATTAATGTTATGCAGTGCCTGAATCGGGCCATAGTGCGCACTGACGCCCTGTAAAGTTAAAATCGGGTTCGCCATGTTACGCCTCACCTAAATAAGCACGGATCACATCCGGGTTGTTACGCACTTCTTCCGGCGTACCGTTGGCCAGCGGCGTTCCCTGATTCACCACATAAATGCGGTCAGAAATGCCCATCACCAGTTTCATATCGTGTTCAATCAGCAACACCGTCACCTTGTGTTCGCCGCGCAGTTCAGCGATCAGCTCATCCAGCTCGTGCGTTTCGCGCGGGTTGAGGCCGGCCGCCGGTTCGTCGAGCATCAGGATTTCCGGACGCGTCACCATGCAGCGGGCGATCTCCAGCCGGCGCTGCTGGCCGTAAGCCAGATTGCCGGCCTGGCGGTTAGCCAGTTCCAGCAGGCCAATGCGCTCCAGCCAGCTGGCCGCGCGGTCCAGCGCTTCGCTCTCGCCGCGCCGGAACGCCGGGGTTTTAAACAGCCCGGAGAACACGCCGCTTTTCAGATGCTGATGCTGCGCCACCAGCAGGTTTTCAATCACCGTCATCTCACGGAACAGGCGCACGTGCTGAAAGGTCCGCACCACGCCCATGCGCGCGATCTTCTGCCCCGGCAGGCCCTGCAATGGCTGATCGCGCAGTTTGATGGTACCGCCCGTTGGCTTATAGAAACCGGTCAGGCAGTTGAATACCGTGGTTTTCCCCGCCCCGTTCGGGCCAATCAGCGAGACGATCTCCTGCGGATGCAGTTCCAGCGCCACGTTGTTGACAGCCAGCAGGCCGCCGAAGCGCATCATCAGGCCTTCAACGGCTAATAAAGGCTGACTCATGCCTGCTCTCCTTGTTTTGCCTGTTTCAGCTTCAGGTGCGGACGCTTCATCGGCAGCAGCCCCTGCGGACGCCAGATCATCATCAGCACCATCAACCCACCGAGTACCAGCATGCTGTACTCGTTCAAATCACGCATCAGCTCGCGCGACACCACCAGCAGAATCGCGGCCAGGATCACCGCCAGCTGCGAACCCATGCCGCCCAGCACCACAATCGCCAGCACAAACGCGGACTCGACAAAGGTGAAAGATTCCGGGCTGACAAAGCCCTGACGCGCGGCAAACAGCGTACCGGCGAAACCGGCGAACACCGCGCTGATGGTAAAGGCCGTCAGCTTGATGCGCGTTGGGCTGAGACCGAGCGAACGGCAGGCGATCTCATCTTCACGCAGCGCTTCCCACGCACGCCCCAGCGGCATGCGCAGCAGACGATTGATGACGAACAGCGTCAGCACCACCAGCAACAGCGCCACCAGATAAAGGAAAATCACGCGGTGATTGGGATCGTACGCCAGGCCCGTCAGATCGTGGAAGGTGGTCCAGCCGCCTTCACTGACGCGCCGGCCAAATTCAATACCAAACAGGCTCGGCTTGGGAATCTGCGCGATTCCATTGGGACCGCCAGTGATTGATGTGCTGTTCAGCAGCAGAATACGCACGATCTCACCAAAGCCGAGCGTCACAATCGCCAGATAGTCACCGCGCAGCCGCAGCACCGGGAAGCCCAGCAGGAGGCCAAAGGCACCGGCAACAATGCCGGCCAGCGGCAGACTTTCCCAGAAGCCAAAACCGTAATAGTGATTCAGCAGCGCAAAGGTGTAAGCACCGATGGCGTAAAAGCCGCCGTAGCCCAGCACCAGCAGGCCGGACAGGCCCACCACCACATTCAGGCCGAGGCCGAGCATCACGTAGATCAGCGTCAGGGTGGCAATATCCACGCTGCCGCGCGACACGAAGAAGGGCCAGGCAACGGCGGCAACAATCACCAGCAGCATCAGCAGCTTTTGTTTTGGTGTCGAACCGTCAAAACCCGGCAGCACCAGCCCTTTGCCACTGCGCTTGAACTTGCCCTGCAACAGCGGACGCAGCAGCTGGAACACAAACACCACTGCGCAGCCGAGGAAGATCCAGTTCCAGCGCACGGCGCCCGCATTCGCCACCACCAGTTTGGTGCCGTCGAGATCGAGGCGCATACCCATAAAGAAGCTGGCGAGTACCAGCAGCATCACCGTGGAGACCACGGCGTTAACCAGACCGAGGCGTTTCATACTTTCTCTACCTCCGGACGGCCCAGGATACCGGTTGGCATCACCAGCAGCACCACGATCAGCAGCGCGAACGACACCACGTCTTTATATTCGGTCGACAGATAGGCTGACGTCAGCGCTTCCGCAATGCCCAGCACCAGGCCGCCAATCATTGCGCCCGGAATGCTGCCGATACCGCCCAGTACCGCCGCGGTAAAGGCTTTCATGCCGGCCATAAAGCCGATGAACGGGTTAATGGAGCCGTAAAACTGCCCCAGCAGCACGCCAGCCACGGCCGCCATCGCTGCGCCGATCACAAAGGTCAGTGAGATGACGCGGTCGGTGTTGATGCCCAGCAGGCTGGCCATTTTCAGGTCTTCAGCGCAGGCACGGCAGGCGCGGCCCATGCGCGAATAGCGAATGAACAGCGTCAGCGCCAGCATCGCGAGGAAGGTGACGACCCAGATAACCAGCTGCATGGTGGTGAGCGTGGCGGCAAAGCCGTTGCTCTCACCCAGCGTCCACTGGCCGGTAATCAGACTGGGCAGTGCCAGATCACGCGAGCCCTGCGTCAGGCTGACGTAGTTCTGCAGAAAGATCGACATACCAATCGCCGAGATCAGCGCGATCAGGCGTTTGGAGGAGCGCACCGGCTTATACGCCACGCGCTCAATGCTCCAGCCATAGGCGCTGGAGATAATCACCGCCATCACGAACCCGGCAGCAATCATCAGCCACGAGGTGTCGATACCCATCATCATCAGGGCGGCAATCACGATAAAGGAGACATAACTGCCGATCATGTACACCTCGCCGTGGGCGAAGTTGATCATGCCGATGATGCCGTAAACCATGGTGTAACCGATGGCGATCAGCGCGTAGGTGCTCCCGAGGGTGACCCCGTTGAACATCTGCTGAATGAAATAGAGAAACTGCTCGGACATAGTGAGGACCTGCATGTAAACGGGAAATCCCC
This sequence comes from Pantoea sp. Morm, assembly GCF_016643525.1. Classification (NCBI taxonomy): domain Bacteria; kingdom Pseudomonadati; phylum Pseudomonadota; class Gammaproteobacteria; order Enterobacterales; family Erwiniaceae; genus Pantoea; species Pantoea sp. Morm. The sequence continues at coordinate 36,946 of NZ_VOQX01000014.1, forward strand.
GGTGCGTTCGGCACCGGGTTAGGGTGAGAGCACCGCGTCGCAGCGCCTCATTCAGCGCGTGCGCGCGGTGCCGCACCCTGCCCTCGCCCATCAGGAGAGGGACAATTCAGGAGCGTGCTTACTTAACTGCGGTAGAAGAACCGTCTTTGTGCCATTTGAAGACGCCAAATTCGAAGCCCTTCAGATCGCCCTTCTGGTCCCAGCTCAGGTTACCCATCACGGTGGGCACCGGCGCACCCTCTTTCAGGTTTTTAGCAATCGCATCAGGCTCATCGCTTTTGCTGCGCTCAATGCCCGCCACCAGTGACTGAATAGCCGCATAGGTGGTCCAGACGAACGGGCCGGTTGGATCTTTGCGGTTTGATGCGCTGTTGGCTTTGATCGCGTCCACAATCGCTTTGTTGTCTGGCAGCTGGTCGTAGCGCTTCGGCAGCGTCACGTACAGGCCTTCAGAGGCGTCACCCGCGATGTTAGACAGGGAAGCGTTGCCGACCCCTTCTGGTCCCATAAAGCCGGCTTTCAGACCGGCCGTTTTAGCCTGACGCAGAATCTGGCCCAGCTCCGGGTAGTAACCGCCGTAGTAAACGAAGTCAACGTTCTCTTTCTTCAGGCGCGCAATCAGCGTGGAGAAGTCTTTATCGCCAGCGGTGATCCCTTCGAACAGCACTACGTTGCCGCCTTTCGCCTTCAGGGTTTTCTGCACGGATTCCGCCAGGCCCTGACCGTACTGCTGCTTGTCATGTACCACGGCAATACGTTTTGGTTTGATCTGATCGAGGATGTAGTTGGCCGCGGTCGGGCCCTGGTCGGAATCCAGACCGGTGGTACGCATCACGTCGGCATAGCCGCGCGCGGTCAGTTCAGGCGCGGTAGCCGCCGGGGTGATCATCAGAATGCCTTCATCGTTATAAATGTCTGATGCCGGCTGAGTGGAGGAGGAGCACAGGTGGCCGATAACGTATTTGATGCCGTCATTGACCACTTTGTTGGCCACCGCAACCGCCTGTTTCGGGTCACAGGCGTCGTCATATTCTACGCCGACCAGCTTGTCGCCGTTTACGCCGCCTTTGGCGTTGATGTCCTTGATCGCCTGGGCCGCACCGGTGAACTGCATGTCACCGTACTGCGCCACCGGGCCGGTTGCCGCACCGACAATTGCAATTTTGATGTCTTTCGCCAGTACCGCATGGCTCATCGCCAGCGCTACGCAACCCGCCAGTAATGCGCGTCCTTTACTCATTTTCATGCGAACTTCCCCATCTGTTGTGTCGTGTCTGTTGTGATTGGTTATTTATCTGCCAGTCAAAGAGCAAAACTGATTTGAGAATAATGAGTTAGCGCTCTTTTCTGGCATTTTTTGTTAAGAAGGCTTTATTTTTCAGGTTATTAAACAGGAACTTTCTTCTGTAAATCAACTGACATATTCAGTAAAAGCTGACAGGAACAGCAGATTACTCTGGTTTTTATGGCCGGTTTTTCACCACCAGGCCAGCGCGTTATGCTGGCTTTTTCAGCGATCGATGCGGGCTTACTCCACAATCCTGGCAAAGTGGCTGGCATTTGACCTCTTTTCATCGCAAAAAAGTGACAGCGCTCTGACTGTCTAAATTCGCTACACTAAGGCCTTTCTGCCAGTACAGGTAAGGGTTATGAAGCTCACTATTCAGCGCATCAGCACGCTGACGCCGCAGGATCGACTGGATTTAGCCAAAGTCTGGCCGCAGCAGGATATCGCGCAGCTGGAAGCCAGCCTCAGTGAAGCGCAGCGGCTGTATGCAGCGCGCTTTAACGATCGCCTGCTTGGGGCGCTGCGGCTGGAGATTCGCGGCACGCTGGGCAAGATTACGCAGCTGGAAGTGCGTGAAGTCACGCGGCGGCGCGGCGTAGGGCAGTATCTGCTGGAAGAGACAATAGCGCAGAACAGCGCGCTGGATCACTGGTGGGTTGCCGATGACGGCGAAGACGATCAGCGCGTACGCGCGGCGTTTATGCAGGCGTGTGGTTTCCGCGCGCAGAGCGACGGGTGGGTGCGTTAAGCGGCGATTTTACGCCGTGCAGAGCGGTGCGCATGAATGCGCAGGACGAGTGTACAGATTGCGTGGGATCGTGATTAACGATGCCTATGCATGCGTGTCCTGTAGGGTCGCCATTCATGGCGACCGTGCTGTAATCCGCACAGGTCATAAGTCATCGCCGGTTATTACGCGCATAAAAAAGGGCGACCCGCTGGTCGCCCCATTTATCTGTCAGCCGTTAATCAGGCTTCAATCGCCATACGCAGTTTCTTCATGGCGTTCTTTTCCAGCTGACGCACGCGCTCGGCAGACACACCGTACTGGTCGGCCAGCTCCTGCAGCGTGGTTTTGTTGTCATCATCCAGCCAGCGGGCGCGGATAATGTGCTGGCTACGCTCATCGAGGCTCAGCATTGCATCGCTCAGCTTGTCAGCGGCATGCGCATCCCAGTTATCTTCTTCAATGCCGTCGGCAAAGTCAGAGGTTTTATCCTGCAGATACAGCACCGGTGCCATCGGCTTGCCTTCGCCCGCATCGTCATCAGACGACATGTCGAAGGTCATATCCTGGGCCGCCATGCGCGACTCCATTTCCAGCACGTCTTTGCTGCTGACACCCAGCTCGCGCGCCACCATTTCGACTTCATCCTGATTGAACCAGCCGAGACGCTGCTTGGTTTTACGCAGGTTAAAGAACAGTTTGCGCTGTGCTTTGGTGGTGGCAACTTTCACGATACGCCAGTTACGCAGCACGTACTCGTGAATCTCCGCTTTGATCCAGTGCACGGCAAACGACACCAGACGCACCCCGACTTCCGGGTTGAAGCGACGCACCGCCTTCATCAGGCCGATGTTACCTTCCTGGATCAGGTCCGCCTGCGGCAGGCCGTAACCGGAATAGTTACGAGCGATATGAACAACAAAGCGCAGGTGAGACAGGATCAGCGTCTTAGCTGCATCCAGATCGCCCTGGTAATGCAGCCGCTCAGCCAGTGCTTTTTCCTCTTCTGCCGTTAATACCGGCCAGTTGTTAGCAGCCCGGACGTAAGATTCCAGGTTGCCCAGAGGAGCAATCGCTAAAGTTTGCATTTCTTTGGTCATTCAAACCCTCACAAATTCAATGGACTTGCTGCTCGTTTCCCTGCGCAGCCGTTACATTATGTCAACGACGCGTGAAAACCAAAAGCAATCTGTGCTACTTGGACGTCAAAGTTATCCACAAGTTCAATTATAGCAGTGAATATTTTACTCACAGATGACGGCGGGGGAAATCGGAGAAATCCTCTGCTCCCAGGTCGTCGGCAGCAGAGGAAGAGTATATCAAAAAATCGTTGCTATGGGTTACTGCGGCGTAAAACGACGTAAATGTTGCACCGTCGCCAGCCAGGCGGCAATCCAGCCGATGATGGCCGCGATTAACAGCAGCAGCAGACCTTCATCCCACGAAAAGCCCTCCAGCGCGAAGCTGGTACCGAAGACGGAGGCGACCTGCGCCACCACCGACTGCAGGCGCAGCACCAGCACTTCCGACAGAATCAGCGACAGCACCGCACCGCTGAAACCGAGCAGCGCGCCGCCGTAGAGGAAGGGCCGCAGAATAAAGCCATCGGTCGCGCCAATCAGCTTCTGCACATTGATGGTGTCGCGCCGGGCAAAAATGCTCAGGCGCACGCTGTTGCCAATCACCAGGAACACCGCCACCACCATCAGCAGGCCGATCATTGACGCCACCTGCCCCACCAGCCCGGTGAGTGCGGCTAAACGCGCAAACCAGCTGTCATCCATGCGTACTTCATCCACGCCCTGCACTTTCGCCACGCGATCGCGCAGATTGGCCATGGTATCGGAGTTCTGGAAGTTCAGCTTCGGCGTGATGATCGCCACCGCCGGCAGTGGGTTCTGCTCCAGCATATCCATCGCACCACCAAAGCCGGACCAGTTGCGGAACTCGCTTTGCGCCTCTTCACGCGTCAGGTAGTTCACCTTGTCCACGCCATCAAGCTTTTTCAGCTCGGCGGTCACGTTCTCTGCCGCCGTGTCATCCAGCGCTTTGTCGAGGTAAACCGTCAGCTGCGGCGCCGGGTACCACTGCGCGGCGGCCTGGCTGACGTTTTTCCACACCATGTAGCACACGCTGGGCAGCGTCAGCGAAATCGCGATCACCATTACCGTCAGCAGCGTCGCCAGCGGCTGACGATACATGTCGGACAGCGTACCGCGCCACGCGTAGCGCCACTGCTCCTGCCAGCCGCCCTTCAGCGCTTTGCTCTTTGACGGCTGCTTCGCCGCTTTCGGCGCAGCCGGACGCTTGTTACGTTTATTGACCATCGTGGCCTCCGTGCAGACGTCCCTGATTAAGCGTCATCACGCGATAATTGCGGCGTGCGATCAGCCCGATGTCGTGCGTCGCCATCAGTACCGTAACGCCCACGCGGTTGAACTCTTCAAACAGGCGCAAAATATCTTCTGACAGCGCGTTATCGAGGTTACCGGTCGGTTCATCCGCCAGCAGCACCGCCGGTTTATTCACTACCGCGCGGGCAATGCCGACGCGCTGCTGTTCACCGCCAGAGAGCTGAATCGGATAACTTTTTGCTTTGTCGAGCAGGCCGACTTTGTCCAGCGCCGCCGACACGCGACGGCGAATATCCTCGCCGCTGGCGCCGGAAATAATCAGCGGGATCGCCACGTTGTCGTAGACCGAACGATCCATCAGCAGGTGGTGATCCTGGAAAATCATGCCGATCTGGCGGCGCAGAAAAGGCACTTCGCTGTGACGCAGCCGGGAAATATCGTGACCGCTGAACCAGATCTGCCCGGCGCTCGGGCGCTCAATGCCACAAATCAGCTTCAGTAAGGTACTTTTCCCCGCCCCTGAGTGGCCGGTCAGGAACGCCATCTCACCGGGACGCAGATGGAAATCCACGCCCTGTAGCGCCTGGCGTCCTCCCAGATAAGCCTTACTGACCTCTTCAAAGCGAATCATGCCAATTATTCCTCTCGGGCAAACAGTGCCTCAATAAAATCGGCGGCCTTAAACGGCCGTAAATCTTCGATGCCTTCCCCGACACCGATATAACGAATCGGAATGCCAAACTGATCGGCAACCGAGAAGATCACGCCACCTTTTGCGGTGCCGTCGAGCTTGGTCAGGGTGATGCCGGTCAGGCCGACCGCTTCGTGGAACAGCTTCGCCTGGCTGATGGCGTTCTGGCCGGTGCTGGCGTCGAGCGTCAGCATCACCTCATGCGGCGCGTCTTCGTCCAGCTTCTTCATCACGCGGGTGATTTTTTTCAGCTCTTCCATCAGGTGCGCTTTGTTCTGCAGGCGTCCGGCAGTATCAGCGATCAGCACGTCAACGTGGCGCGATTTTGCCGCCTGGATGGCGTCAAAAATCACCGATGCGGAATCCGCGCCGGTGTGCTGGGCGACGACCGGAATATTGTTGCGCTGGCCCCACACCTGCAGCTGTTCCACCGCCGCCGCGCGGAAGGTGTCACCCGCCGCCAGCATGACGGACTTGCCCTGTGCCTGATACTGACGCGCCAGCTTACCGATGGTGGTGGTTTTGCCCACGCCGTTAACGCCAACCATCAGGATAACGAACGGCGTTTTGCCCGCCACATCCAGCGGGGCATCAACCTTTTCCAGAATGCCGGCCATTTCGGCCTTCAGCAGGCCATACAGTGCTTCGGCATCGCGCAGCTGTTTACGGCTGGCCTGCTGCGTCAGGCTGGTGATGATGCGGCGCGTGGTTTCCACGCCGACGTCGGCAATCAGCAGCTGCTCTTCCAGCTCTTCAAACAGCTCGTCATCGATTTTCTTGCCGCGGAACAGGCTGATAAAGCCGGAGCCAAGGTTTTCACGCGTTTTAACCAGGCTGCGTTTCAGGCGGGCAAAGAAGCCCTCTTTAGTGGGGCGCTCCTGCTCCTGGGCCACAATCGGCGCGGCCGCCAGCGGCAGATCGCTCACGGTGTCTGGCGCCGTGCTCTCTTCGGCCGCGTCTTCAGCGTAGGTTTCCGCTAACGCCAGCGCTTCCAGCTCTTCATCGCTCAGCGGTGCGTCTGCGTCCTCGGCGGCTTCTGGCTGAGGTTTCTCAGATAACACCGGTGCTTCAATAATCAGTTCTTCAGCCTGCGGCTCCTCTTCAACCGGCATCGCCTCCGGCTGCGGATGATCTTCCGGCAATACCTCTTCTTCAATCGCGCTGACCGCCGTGGTTTCTGCATCATCAGCGTTAGCGTCGGATTCGGATTCTGCTTTCGCGACGGGATGCCTTGCCGCGTCGGCGTGAACCGGTGATTCAGCCTGCTGCTCTGCCACCTGTTCGGTGACGATCACGGTTTCGGCGGCCTGCGCTTCGGCGCTTGCTAACGCGCTCTCTTCAGCGGCGGGTGCCGGTTGATCGGTCGGCTGCTGCTGCGCCTGCTCTTCCGCTGGCTGCTGCTCTTCTTTGCCAAAGCCCAGCCAGGAAAAAAAGCCGCGTTTTTTCTCTTTTGCCATTGTGTGACCACACTCCTCGATGGCTTATTCCCGGTAGCACGCTGTTCCCAGGGGATAAAAAATTCACTTTTTCGCGCGTGAGCGGCGTAAAAATCAGGCAATTACGTCCGCTTTATCAACTTAGTAGTCTAACACTTTCCTGCCAGCGCACCACAGCACCCTTTTTTAACGTTTCTTCTGCCTGCTACGCCCGTTAAACTACGCAACAAATTATGACGAGTTGTGAGCGAAATGAGTAAATCCCCCCGCAACAGCGGCGCGGCAGGCCAGATTCGCCTGATTGGCGGACAGTGGCGCGGCCGCAAATTGCCGGTGCCGGACAGCGCCGGCCTGCGCCCGACCACCGATCGCGTGCGTGAAACGCTATTCAACTGGCTGGCGCCGGATATCCAGCAGGCGCGCTGCCTCGATTGCTATGCCGGCAGCGGCGCGCTGGGTTTAGAAGCGCTGTCGCGCTATGCCGCCTCCGCGACCCTGCTGGAACTGGAACGTCACGTGGCGCAGCAGCTGACGCAAAACCTGCACACGCTGCGTGCCACCAACGCCAGCGTCGTCCAGACCAATACGCTGCAGTGGCTGAGCCAGCCCGGCGAGCCATTCGACGTGGTGTTTGTTGATCCGCCGTTCCGCAAAGGCCTGCTGCAGGAGACACTGACGTTGCTGGAGAACAATGGCTGGCTCGCCGCCCACGCGCTGATTTATGTTGAAAGCGAAGTGGAGCACGGCACCCCGCTGGCACCGGCTAACTGGGATCTGTATCGCGAGAAGATTGCCGGTCAGGTGGCCTATCGCCTCTATCAACGCCAACAGGAGACCGATGATGTGGCTTAATCTGGGACGTTTGCTGATGATTTGCGTCTGGGCATTTCTGCTGCTTAACCTGGTGCACCCTTTCCCGACGCCGCTGCGCTACTTTGTCCACGTTGCGCTGTTCTTTATGGTGGTGATGCACGGCCTGCAGCTGGTGCTGCTGCGTGCCACGCAACCAAAGGAAGCGCCAAAGCTGAGCCGCGCCACGCAGGCGAAAATCTTCTTCTTTGGCGTATTTGAACTGCTGGCGTGGCAGAAAAAGCACTATCCGTCGTAACGCAAGGCAGCGCGCGCGGCTTCAGCCCCGTGCGCTTTAGCGTCTATTGCGCCGGGGTAAAGCTGACAAAGCGCGTGCCCTGCATTTTCAGCTCGCCCTTCACGCCTTTGTCCATCTGGTGATAATCGCTGGCGCTGACGTTGACCTTAAAATCACCGGCGCCGTTCAGCGGATGGAACCAGGCTTCATACTTCATCTCTTCCGCCACAATCTCTTCGCGCTGACGCGAACGGCGATTGGGGGCCGGAAACTCTCGCTTGGTTTTCACTTCCACACTCATTGAGCGCACCGGTGAAGCGTCGTTGACCGCGGCTTCGCGGCGCTGCTTGATAAACTGACGGGTTGCCAGGATGGCAATTACAGCCAGGACGATAAAAAAGATTAGCGGTGGTTTGCTCATGTTTTCTCTCGCACTTTACGTCGGGGGTTAACAGATAAAAGACGCCAAAGCATACAACCAGAGTTGCCCGATTGTCACATTTGCCGCCAGTAACTTAAACTGAGATCGCGATTTTGGGAAAATTCATCAATGTGGGCGACACGTTCACAAAAGGGAGAAAAAATGCTTTGGTCTTTCCTTGCAGTCCTTTTTTCCGGTTGGCTGTATGTCGATGCCTCCTACCGCGGCCCGCAGTGGCAGCGCTGGCTGTTCAAACCCGTTACGCTGCTGTTGCTGGTTGCCTGGGCGTGGCAGGCTCCCACGCTTAACACCACCGACTACCTGATTCTGGCTGGCCTGGTCGCTACGCTGGTGGGCGATGCGTTAACCCTGCTGCCGCGTCAGCAGATGCTATATGCGCTCGGCGCCTTTTTCCTTTCGCATCTGCTGTACACCATCAGCTTTGCCGCGCACATGACCATGAGCTTCTTCTGGCCGATTCCGCTCACCTTCCTGGTGATTGGTATCATCGTGATCGCCATTATCTGGTCAAAACTGGATACGCTGCGCTGGCCGATCTGTACGCTGATTGGTATGACGCTGGTGATGAACTGGATGGCGGCGGAAAATTACTTCTTCCGTCCGACCGATTACAGTTTCTCGCTGCTGGTGGGTGCCGTGCTGCTGTTGCTGGCTAACATCGTGTGGTTTATCTCGCACTATCGCCGCCGCTTCAGTGCTGACAGCGCCATCGTTGCCGCCTGCTACTTCGCCGGTCACTTCATGATTGTGCGTTCGCTGTGGCTGTACTGAAAAAAGTGACCTCACCGCTTGACTCTGGAGTCCACTCCAGAGTGTAGCATGCAGACTGCGGGCAACGGCCCGCTTCTGCAACCGGAGGTCACATGCATCAACATGCCCACTCTTGCCGCTGTGGCAAATCACACCGTCAGCCCAGACCGCTGTGCGCGGTACGCAGCGTTCAGCCTGCATCCCTGACAATTTCCGCCGTTCAGCCTGTCGCCGCGTCCAGCGATTGCGGCTGCTGCAACAGCGATGACGACAGCCCCGGCGGCGACGCCGACAGCGACAGGCGCACGTCCGCGTCATACCAGTTCCGCTGGCAGATTGCCGGCATGGACTGCCCGAGCTGCGCCCGCAAAATCGAAACCGCCGTGCAAAAGCTGCCGCAGGTCGCCAGCGCGCGGGTGATATTCGCCAGTGAAAATCTGCTGGTGGAGGCGAACAGCGATATTCGTCCCGCTATCGAACAGGCCGTTAATGACGCCGGCTTTAGCCTGATTTCTAAAGACAGCCCGGCACCGGCGGCGCGCCGCTGGCGCGATAATGCGGCGCTCATGCTGCTCACGCTGTTGATGATCGCCAGCTGGCTGCTGAGCCAGCTCACGCCGCTGTGGGGCGATCGCCTGTTTGTGCTTACCACGCTGGTCGGTCTGGCACCGGTAGCGCGCAGCGCGTGGCAGGCCATACGCAGCGGCTCACCGTTCAGCATCGAAACTTTGATGACTCTGGCCGCCGCGGGTGCGCTGGTGATTGGCGCCCACGCCGAAGCCGCCATGGTGCTGCTGCTGTTCCAGCTGGGAGAACGGCTGGAAGCTTATGCCGCCGCGCGGGCACGCCGTGGCGTCACCGCGCTGATGGCGCTGCGTCCGGACACCGCCACGCGCGTCAATGGCACACAGCGTGAGCAGGTGGCACTGGCGGCGCTGCAGCCCGGTGATGTGATTGAAGTAGCGGCAGGCGGTCGTCTGCCCGCCGATGCCGAGCTGCTGCACGCCAGCGCCAGCTTTGATGAAAGTGCGCTGACCGGCGAATCGCTACCGGTGGCCCATCAGCCGGGCGATGCCGTGATGGCAGGTGCCACCAGCGTGGATCGGCTGGTGACGCTGCGCGTGACCTCACAGCCGGGCCACAGCGCTATCGACCGCATTCTGCAGCTGATAGAAGAAGCTGAAAGTCACCGCGCGCCGGTGGAGCGTTTTATCGATCGCTTCAGCCGCCTCTACACGCCGGCCATCATGCTGCTGGCACTGCTGGTGATGGTGCTGCCGCCGCTGCTCGGATTAGGCGCCTGGCTGCCGTGGATCTACAAAGGGCTGACGCTGCTGCTGATTGGCTGTCCGTGCGCGCTGGTGATCTCCACGCCTGCCGCTATCACTTCCGGCCTGGCGGCGGCGGCTCGCCAGGGCGCGCTGATTAAAGGCGGCGCGGCGCTCGAACGCCTCAGCCGGGTGCAGGCGCTGGCGTTTGATAAAACCGGCACCCTGACCGCCGGTAAACCGCAGGTTACCGACGTGCAGCCGTTTGGCGCGGATGCACAGCAACAGCTGCTCAGCCTCGCGGCCGCTATCGAGCAGGGCTCCGGCCATCCGCTGGCGCGGGCGATAGTGGCGGAAGCGCAGCGCCAGCAGCAGGTGATTCCACCGGCGCAGCATCAGCAAACGCTGGCCGGCAGCGGCATTCGCGCGCAGATTGACGGCGTGATGCACCAGCTGCTGGCGCCGCGTGATGCGGCGGCGCTGAGTGACGCGCAGCAGCAGCAGATTGCGCAGCTGGAGGCACAGGGCAAAACCGTGGTGGTGCTGCTGCGCGACGCACAGCCGCTCGGGCTGCTGGCGCTGCAGGATCGGCTGCGTGAGGAGGCGCGCAGTGCGCTGGCGGCGCTGCAGGCGCTGGGGATTCGCAGCGTGATGCTGACCGGCGATAATCCGCGCGCCGCCGCCGCGATTGCCGCCGAACTCGGCATCAGCTATCGCGCCGGTCTGTTGCCTGCGGATAAGGTAGCCGCCGTGCGTGAACTGGGCGAACAGCAGCCGCTGGCGATGGTCGGCGATGGCATCAACGATGCGCCAGCCATGAAGGCCGCGACGCTGGGGATTGCCATGGGCAGCGGCACTGATGTGGCGCTGGAAGCGGCCGATGCGGCTCTGACGCAGAATAACCTGGCGATTCTGCCGCGCACCGTGCAGCTGGCACGCCGCACGCGCGCCATTATCCGTCAGAATATTGCGCTGGCGCTGGGGCTGAAGGCGATTTTCCTCGTCACCACGCTGCTCGGTTTTACCGGCCTGTGGCTGGCGGTGCTGGCCGATTCGGGTGCCACCGCGCTGGTCACCGCCAACGCGCTGCGCCTGCTGCGTCAGCGCTGAGGCGGGCGGATGCCGCGATCAGGCATCCGCGCCTTTCTGGATCAGATACTGGTACGGCAGGCTCTCGGTCTGCTGTGCCAGCAGCTGATGCTCCATAAAGCGGCAGAAGCCGGGAATATCACGCGTGGTCGCCGGATCGTCGGCGATGATCAGCAACGTTTCGCCCGCCTGCATGGTACGCACGGTTTTGCGCACCATCATCACCGGCTCCGGGCAGCGCAGCCCAAGCGCATCAAGCGTATGGTCCGCAGCGGAAAAAGGATCGCTCATGATTCTCTGTCTTTATTCAGGGTGGGCGCTCATTCTAACGCGCTACAGCGCGCGCGCAAGGCGAGAACGATTGCGTTAAAATTAACCATTGCATTTGTTGCGCAACACGCTAAGATGCCGTCCGATTTTTTATTAAGCAATACCAGACATCCCCAGGATCGTTGGCTTTTCTGCAAGGCGGCAAGTGCGCGTATCCCCGGGAGCTTACTGAAGTAAGTGACCGGGGTACGCAAGCGCGGCCAACGCAGCAAAAATGCCAACGATGAAGGGGATTGGGTTCCCTCACCCCATTTTTAAAAAAAGGCCTTTATGATCAACTTCTCTGCTCGTCAGCGTATGCATGCGCTATTCTGGCTGTCGCTGTTTCACCTGCTGGTGATTACCTCCAGTAACTATCTGGTGCAGCTGCCGGTCGCGATTTTCGGTTTCCACACCACCTGGGGTGCGTTTAGCTTCCCGTTTATTTTTCTCGCCACCGATCTCACCGTGCGTATTTTTGGCGCACCGCTGGCACGGCGCATTATCCTTGCGGTGATGATTCCGGCGCTGTTTATCTCCTACATCGTGTCGTGCGTGTTTTATCAGGGCGCGTGGCAGGGCTGGGCCTCGCTGCAGGAGGTCAATCTGTTCGTGGCGCGTATCGCCTGCGCCAGTTTTATGGCCTATGCGCTGGGGCAGATCCTTGATGTGCACGTATTTAACCGCCTGCGTAAACTGCCGCAGTGGTGGATTGCGCCTGCCTGCGCCATGTTCCTCGGCAACATCAGCGATACGCTGGCCTTCTTCTTTATCGCCTTTTATAAGAGTCCGGACCCGTTCATGGCCAGCCACTGGGTGGAGATCGCGCTGGTGGATTACAGCTTCAAAGTGCTGATCTGCATGGTTTTCTTCCTGCCTGCTTACGGTGTTCTGCTCAATGCGGCACTTAAGCGCCTGGCGGAACGTTCGGCTCAGCGCCAGATGAATTTCGGCTAATTGAACGTAGACGAAACGCCACGGCACGCTAAGATTTCCTGACAAAGCGCTGATTGCTTTTAAGCACCGATTCCGTTTTGATAACGGCTGATGGAAACCTTACGAAGGGATAAGAATGCGTAACTTAGTGAAATATGCGGGCATCGGCCTGCTGGTGTTAGGCCTGGCGGCGTGTGATCAGAAGAAAGACGACACGGCGGCAAACAGCAACGGCGCCAGCGCCAGTCAGTCAGCACAGACGGTGAACCTGATGGACGGTAAGCTGAGTTTCAGCCTGCCAGCAGGCATGTCGGATAAGAGCGGCAAGCTGGGTTCGGAATCCACCAATATGCACGTGTATGCCGATGAAACCGGCCAGCGCGCGATTATCGTGATTGCGGGCGATCCGACCAGTGAAGCACTGGATGCGCTGGCTCAGCGTCTGGAGCAGCAGCAGCGCAACCGCGATCCGCAGCTGCAGGTGGTGTCGAACAAAGCGGTGACGCTGAAAGACCAGCCGGCACAGCAGCTGGATACGGTAATTTCCGCCAATAACCAGACCTCCTGGTCCTCGGTTATTCTGGCGAAGGTGGACGGTAAACTGCTGACGCTGCAGATCACCCTGCCCGCCGACAATCAGCAGCAGGCGCAGAGCGATGCCGATGCGATTGTGAAGAGCATTACCCTGAAGTAAGTTTGCACCAACGGTAGCGGCGCGATTTATCGCGCGTTGTTAAAAACCGCGCAATGAATTGCGCCGCTACAGAATGTGCCTCGTTTATAACCTCACCGGCGAAATATGCCAGATCTCATCCGCGTACTCCTGAATGGTACGGTCGGCGGAGAAATAACCCATATTGGCGATGTTCAGCGCCGCACGCCGCTGCCACTCTTCCGGCTGGCGATAAAGCTTATCCACCTTATCCTGGGTATCCACATAACTGCGGTAATCCGCCAGCAGCTGATAATGATCGCCAAAGTTGACCAGCGCGTCGAACAGGTTACGGTAGCGCCCTGGCTCCTGCGGGCTGAAGACGCCGCTGGCGATTTGCGTCAGCGCCTGGTGCAGTTCCGCATCCTCTTCATAGTATTTGCGCGGGTTATAGCCCTCAGTGCGCAGCTTCTCCACCTGCGGCGTGGTGTTGCCGAAGATAAAGATATTTTCTGCGCCGACGTGCTCGCGCATCTCCACGTTGGCCCCGTCCAGCGTACCGATGGTCAGCGCGCCGTTTAGCGCAAACTTCATGTTACTGGTGCCGGAGGCTTCGGTGCCGGCGGTAGAGATCTGCTCGGAGAGATCCGCCGCCGGAATGATGATCTGCGCCAGGCTGACGCCGTAGTTAGGGATAAACACCACCTTCAGCTTGTTCTTCACCTGTGGATCGTTGTTGATCACGTTGGCGACATCGTTGATCAGGTGAATGATGTGCTTGGCGACGTAATAGGCCGACGCCGCTTTCCCGGCGAAGATATTAACGCGCGGCACCCACTCTGCGGTCGGATCGGCTTTGATGCGGTTGTAACGCGTGATGACGTGCAGCACGTTCAGCAGCTGATGTTTGTATTCGTGAATACGCTTGATCTGCACGTCGAACAGCGCCTGCGGATCCAGCACGATATCCATATTCTTCGCCACCCACTCCGCGAGGCGCTTCTTGTTGGCGAACTTGGCATCGGCGATCTGTTCAATAAACGCCGGATAGTCAATGTGCGGCACCAGCTCGCTCAGCTGAGCCAGATCGGTACGCCAGGTGCGGCCAATGGCGTCATCCAGCACTTCTGACAAGGCCGGGTTGGCCAGCGCCAGCCAGCGGCGCGGCGTCACGCCGTTGGTTTTATTGCAGAAGCGCCCCGGGAACAGACGGGCAAAATCGGCGAACAGCGACTGCACCATCAGATTAGAGTGCAGCTCCGACACGCCGTTAACTTTGTGGCTAACCACCACCGCCAGCCACGCCATGCGGATGCGGCGACCATCGTTTTCGTCGATGATCGAGATGCGCGCCATCAGATCCCAGTCGTCCGGATAGTAGTCCTGAATGGTCTTCAGGAAGTAGTCATTGATTTCGAAGATGATGCTGAGGTGACGCGGCAGGATCTTGCCGATCATGTCCACCGGCCAGGTCTCCAGCGCTTCGCTCATCAGCGTATGGTTGGTGTACGAGAACACCTGACAGGTGACTTCAAAGGCGTCGTCCCAGGTAAACTTGTGCTCATCAATCAGCAGACGCATCAGCTCGGGAATCGCCAGCACCGGATGGGTATCGTTGAGGTGGATGGCAATTTTGTCGGCCAGATTGTCCCAGGTTTCATGCATCTGCCAGTGGCGATTGAGGATATCCTGCACCGTGGCGGAGACGAGAAAATACTCCTGGCGCAGACGCAGCTCGCGCCCGGAGTAGGTCGAGTCGTCGGGATAGAGCACGCGCGACACGTTCTCCGAGTGGTTTTTATCTTCCACCGCCGCGAAGTAATCGCCCTGATTGAACTTGCCGAGGTTGATTTCGTTACTGGCCTGCGCGCCCCACAGCCGCAGCGTGTTGGTGGCATCGGTGTCGAAGCCAGGGATGATCTGATCGTAGGCCATTGCTACGATCTCTTCGGTCTCAACCCAGCGCACCCTGCTGCCTTCATGCTGCAACCGCCCGCCAAAACGCACTTTGTAGCGGGTGTTAAAGCGCTGGAACTCCCACGGGTTGCCGTACTCCAGCCAGTAATCCGGCGATTCACGCTGCTGGCCGTCAACAATGTTCTGTTTGAACATGCCGTAATCGTAGCGAATGCCGTAGCCGCGTCCGGGCAGGCCCAGCGTGGCCAGCGAGTCGAGGAAGCAGGCCGCCAGCCGGCCAAGACCGCCGTTGCCGAGCCCGGGATCGTTCTCTTCTTCCATCAGCTCGCTGAGGTCGAGTCCCATCTCATCCAGCGCCTGATTGAGATCGTCATAGATGCCCATCGCCAGCAAGGCATTGCCCAGCGTGCGCCCCATCAGAAACTCCATCGACAGGTAATAAACCTGGCGCACATCCTGCGACAGTTGCGCACGGCTGGAGCGCAGCCAGCGCTCCACCATGCGATCGCGTACCGCCAGCAGCGCGGCGTTCAGCCACTCATGCTTGTTGGCGATCGACGGATCTTTACCAATGGTAAACATCAGCTTATAGGCGATTGAGTGCTTGAGGGCGTCAACCGTCAGCGTGGGTGAGGCATAGGTGAAAGGTGCGTTCATATGCGGTATCCCAATCTCTCATTACAGCAAGCGTTGATAAAGATCGCGGTAGGCTTGTGCTGCCACCTGCCAACTAAAATCCATCCCCATCGCCTGGCGCTGAACATAACGCCAGAGTGAAGGACGGGACCATAAAACAAAAGCACGACGAATCGCGCGCAGCAGTGACCAGGCATTGCTGTCTTCGAAGCTGAAGCCGCTGGCCACGCCGTCGGCGAGGTTTTCCAGCGAGCTGTCCTGTACGGTATCCGCCAGTCCACCGGTGCGCCTGACCAGCGGCAGCGTGCCATATTTCAGGCCGTACAACTGCGTCAGACCGCACGGTTCGAAACGGCTGGGCACCATAATGACGTCCGCACCACCGACAATGCGGTGCGAAAACGCTTCGTGATAACCAATTTGCACGCCGACGCTGCCCGGATGTTCAGCGGCTGCGGCGAGGAAGCCCTGCTGCAGTTCCGCATCGCCCTGGCCCAGCAGCACCAGTTGCCCGCCCTGCGCCAGCAGTCCCGGCAGTGCTTCGAGCACCAGATCCAGCCCTTTCTGTTTGGTTAAACGGCTGATAACGCAGAACACCGGCACTTTGTCATCAACCTTCAGCCCCATGGCAATCTGCAGCTGACGTTTATTCTCCGCTTTGCTCTCCAGCGTGTCGCGGTCGTAGCGGGCGGTGAGCAGCAGGTCGTGTGCCGGATCCCAGATGCCGGGATCGACGCCGTTGAGAATCCCGCTCAGCCGTCCTTCGCGCAGCCGCTGCTCCAGCAGCGCTTCCATGCCGTAGCCGAACTCCGGCCGGGTGATCTCCAGCGCATAGGTCGGGCTGACGGCAGTTATATGATCGGCATAAAACAGGCCGGCCTTTAGGTAAGAAATCTGGCCGTAGAATTCCAGCCCGTGCATTTCAAAATAGGCGCGCGGGATCTGGATTTCGTCCAGATGCCGCGCGGAAAACAGCCCCTGATACGCCAGGTTATGCACGGTAAAAACCGTTTTCGCCGGACGTCCGCGTGCGGCGATATAGGCCGGTGCCAGACCGGCGTGCCAGTCGTGCGCGTGCACAATGTCCGGTTGCCAGTAAGTATCCAGCCCGCTGGCCAGCTCAGCCGCCATCCAGCCGAGCAGCGCAAAGCGCAGGTAGTTATCGACATAGGCAAACTGCGACGTATCGTGGTACGGGCTGCCGGGACGATCGTACAGTCCCGGCGCATCAATCAAATATATCCCCACGCCGTTGAAGGGCCCAAACAGCAAGCGGACCGGCCCGGCAAAGGTTTGCAGCTCCGCCACCACTTCGGTATCAGGAATCCCTTTACGCAGATCCGGAAACGCCGGAATCAGCACCCGCGTGTCCATACCTTCGGCAATTTGTGCCTGAGGCAATGCGCCGACGACATCAGCCAGTCCGCCGGTTTTTAGCAGCGGGAAAAGCTCTGAACAGACATGTAAAACCTGCATCCTGAACCCCTATTGTGTTATCGCCCGCGTTCCACGCGGCAATGTTCTTTGCCTTTCGTCACTTACTGACCCGCAGCGGCCAATTTGGCCAGCATGGCGCGCGTCACCAGTACGATGCCCTCTTCTGAACGGTAAAAACGGCGACTATCCTCATCCGGATTTTCGCCAATCACCATGCCTTCCGGAATGACGCAGGCACGGTCTATGACGCAGCGACGCAAACGGCACGATCGCCCGATAACCACATCGGGCAGCAGCACCGCCGAATCAATATTGCAAAACGAGTTAACGCGCACGCGCGGGAACAGCACCGAATTCACCACCACCGAGCCGGAAATAATGCAGCCGCCGGAGACCAGCGAGTTCATGGTCATGCCGTGACTGCCGGATCGATCCTGGACAAATTTGGCCGGCGGCAGCGGCTCCATGTGGGTACGAATCGGCCATTCGTGGTCATACATATCGAGTTCGGGCGTCACCGAGGCCAGATCGAGGTTGGCGCGCCAGTAAGCTTCCAGCGTACCGACGTCGCGCCAGTAAGGTTCCGCGTTTTCGTCGTTCTGTACGCACGACAGCGTGAAGGAGTGCGCGTAGGCTTCGCCGCTGGCGACGATCTTCGGCAGCAGATCTTTACCGAAATCGTGGCTTGAGTCGGCGATCTGCAAATCCTCCTCCAGCAGCTCATAGAGGTAATCGGCGTTGAACACGTAAATGCCCATGCTGGCCAGCGCTTTGCTGTCGTCGCCCGGCATGGACGGCGGCTGCGCCGGTTTCTCAACGAAATCGATTACATTGTTGTCCGCATCGACTGCCATCACGCCAAACGCGGTGGCCTCATGCAGCGGTACGGGCAGACAGGCGATGGTGCACTTGGCGCCACGATCGGCGTGGTCGAGCAGCATGCGCGAGTAATCCATTTTGTAGATGTGATCCCCGGCGAGAATCACGATGTACTGCGCGTTATAGCGGCGAATGATGTCGAGATTCTGCGTGACCGCATCGGCGGTACCGCGATACCAGTGTTCGGTCGAGGCGCGCTGCTGCGCCGGCAGCAGATCGACAAACTCATTCATCTCTTCGTTGAACAAGGACCAGCCGCGCTGAATGTGCTGCGTCAGCGTATGTGACTGATATTGGGTGATGACGCCGATGCGCCGAATCCCGGAGTTGATACAGTTGGAGAGCGCAAAGTCGATGATGCGGAACTTGCCGCCGAAGTGCACGGCAGGCTTGGCGCGTTTGGCGGTAAGATCTTTCAGGCGCGTACCGCGCCCGCCAGCAAGGATCAGGGCAACCGTCTGTGTAGGGAGCTGGCGCGCCAGCATCAGGGGGTCGTTTCTATCTAATTTCACCATGTCTGACTCCTTATGATTGCTTTAGGAACACACACACGCCGTGTGCGGGCCCGTGCCAGACAGTTGTCAGGATGGGGTTATCTTCCCCGGCGAAAGGAGGAATGGCTCGCCATTCTCCGTCTGGTAAGGCAAGGTCACTCACCGAATCCGTGGCGTTTATCGTTAGTAACCAGCGGCCGGAGAGCAGGATCTGCAGTCTGTGCATCCCCTGTTCCCACTCATCCCTTTCCAGTGGTTTGCCGCTGGCATTTAACCACTGCACGTTGTCATCGCCCTCCTGCCACCAGCTGTCCTGCGTCAGCGCGGGAATATGCTGACGCAGCCGGATTAACGCGGCAGTGAAGTCGACCAGTCCAAAATCATCCTGTTGCCAGTTCAGCCAGGTGAGTGGGTTATCCTGACAGTACGCATTATTGTTGCCGTGCTGGCTGTGACCGCGTTCGTCACCGGCCAGCAGCATCGGCGTGCCCTGCGCCAGCAGCAGCGTGGTCAGCAATGCGTGCACGCTGCGCCGCCGCCGCTCGACCACATCGAAGTTGCCCTGCAGCCCTTCAAAACCATGGTTATGGCTGAAATTACTGCTGCTGCCGTCGCGATTATCTTCGCCGTTGGCCCGATTATGCTTCTGGTTATAACTCACCACGTCACGCAGCGTGAAGCCGTCGTGCGCGGTGATCAGATTAATGCTGGCGTGCGGCAGACGCGCCGCGCGCTGAAATACATCGCTGGAGCCGGCAAAGCGGCGGGCAAAATCACCGTTACTCAACTCACCGTGCAGCCAGTAGCGGCGCGCCGTATCGCGAAAGTGGTCGTTCCATTCGGCGAAGCCGGGCGGAAAGTTGCCCACCTGATAGCCGCCGGGCCCGATATCCCAGGGTTCAGCGATCAGCTTCACCTGCGACAGCACCGGACAGGCCTGCATGGCCACAAACAGCGGTGCATCCTGGCGATAATCCGGCGTGCGCCCGAGCACGCTGGCCAGATCGAAACGAAAGCCGTCAACGTGGCAGGTTTGCACCCAGTAACGCAGCGCGCCCAGCGCCCAGTCAAGCACCTGCGGATCGCTGAGGTTCAGCGTATTACCGCAGCCGGTCCAGTTGTGATATTCACCGTTATCGCCCAGCCAGTAATAGCTGGCGTTGTCGACGCCGCGCAGCGACAGTGTCGGGCCAATCTCTTCCAGCTCGGCGCTGTGGTTGAACACCACGTCCAGAATCACTTCAATGCCCGCCGCGTGCAGCGCTTTTACCGCCTGCTGAAACTCCTGCAGCGGCGTCTGGCCCGCTTCACCCGCCGCGTAATGCGGATGCAGCGCCCACAGCGCAAACGGGTTGTAACCCCAGTAGTTGCTCAGGCCGAGCCGTTGCAGGCGCGGCTCGCTGGCAAACGCGGCTATCGGCAGCAGCTCCAGCGCGGTGATGCCCAGCCGGCGCAGATAGCTCACCATAGCAGGATGCCCCAGCGCCGCATATGTCCCGCGTAGCCTTTCCGGAATTTCCGGATGCTGCTGCGTCAGGCCGCGTACGTGTGCCTCGTAAATCACCGTCTTGCCCCACGGCGTGCGCGGCGCACAATCGTCCTGCCAGTCAAAATCGTCGGCGATCACCAGCGATTTGGGCGCAACGCCAGCGCTGTCGGCATCATCCTGCTGCCACTCTCCACCCAGTAGGCGCGCGTCGTCTGGCACCGCGCCGCATACCGCTTTGGCACAGGGATCGACCAGCAGTTTGGCCGGATTGAAACGATGACCGCGCTCTGGCTGCCACGGCCCATGCACGCGGTAGCCATAGCGCTGGCCCGGCTTTAGCGCCGGAACATAGCCATGCCAGATGTCACCGCTGCGCGCCGGCAGAGGAAAACGCTGCTCACTCCCCTGTTCATCAAACAGGCACAGCTCCACCCGCTCCGCGTGACGCGAGAACAGCGTAAAGTTGACGCCGCGCCCGTCATAATGGGCACCCGGCGGTACCGGCTGGCCCGGCTGGAGCATCAATCGCCCTCCCGCACCAGCCACAGCGTGGCGAGCGGCGGCAGCGTCAGGCTTAGCGACTGCGCGCGCCCGTGGCTGGCGATGTCATCGGTATGGACGATACCGTGATTACGCAGATCGCTGCCGTGATAATCATGCTGATCGGTGTTCAGCACTTCGCGCCAGCCGCCGCGCTGATTCACGCCGAAGCGATAGTTGTGGCGCGGCACCGGCGTAAAGTTACTGGCGACAATCAGTTCGTTGCCCTCGCGGTCGCGGCGCACAAACACAAAGACCGAGTTTTCGTGATCGTCGACCACCAGCCACTCGAAGCCGCTGGCATCGAAATCGAGCTGATAGAGCGGCGAAAAGTGGCGATAGCTGTGGTTTAGGTCACGTACCAGTCGCTGCACGCCGTGGTGCCAGTTATCCAGTCCCTCCAGCAGATGCCAGTCGAGGCTGGTGTCGTGGTTCCACTCGCGTCCCTGAGCGAATTCATTGCCCATAAACTGCAGTTTTTTGCCGGGAAAGCCCCACATCCAGCCGTAATAGGCGCGCAGGTTGGCAAACTTCTGCCAGGTATCACCCGGCATGCGGTCGAGGATCGACTTTTTGCCGTGGACCACTTCGTCGTGCGACAGCGGCAGCACAAAGTTTTCCGTGTAGTTGTACAGCATGCCGAAGGTCATCAGCTGATGATGGTAGCGGCGATGCACCGGATCGAGCTTCATGTAGTCGAGGGTGTCGTGCATCCAGCCGAGGTTCCATTTGAACCAGAAGCCCAGGCCGCCATCCTCGGATGGCCGCGTCACGCCGGGATAATCGGTAGACTCTTCCGCCACGCTGATGCTGCCGGGCGCAGCACGGCCCAGCGTGCGGTTGGTATGGCGCAGGAAGGCGATGGCTTCGAGATTTTCACGGCCGCCAAACTGGTTAGGTACCCACTCCCCCTCTTTGCGGCTGTAGTCGCGATAGATCATCGACGCCACCGCATCGACGCGCAGGCCATCAATGCCGAAGCGCTCCATCCAGTACAGCGCATTGCCGGAGAGATAGTTGCTGACCTCGCGCCGGCCAAAGTTGTAGATCAGCGTATTCCAGTCCTGATGGTAGCCTTCGCGCGGATCGCTGTGCTCGTACAGCTCGGTACCGTCGAATTTGGCGAGGCCAAAATCGTCGCTGGGGAAATGGCCCGGCACCCAGTCGAGCAGCACGTTGAGACCCGCCTCGTGGGCAGCGGCGATAAAGTGACGAAACTCATCGCGCGTGCCGAAGCGGCGCGTCGGCGCGTACATGCCGAGTGGCTGATAGCCCCAGCTGCCGTCGAACGGATGCTCGTTGATCGGTAACAGTTCGATATGGGTAAACCCCATCTCTTTGACA
Source organism: Pantoea sp. Morm (assembly GCF_016643525.1). Classification (NCBI taxonomy): domain Bacteria; kingdom Pseudomonadati; phylum Pseudomonadota; class Gammaproteobacteria; order Enterobacterales; family Erwiniaceae; genus Pantoea; species Pantoea sp. Morm. The sequence goes on from NZ_VOQX01000014.1 coordinate 58,711, forward strand.
TAGGGCACCAGCTGTTCGGCCAGCTCTTTGTAACTCAGCCAGAAATTGTTGTCGGTGTGGCGACGCCACGAACCGAGATGCACCTCGTAAATGGAGATCGGCTGGTCAAAGCCGTTGGCGAGCTTGCGCTGTGGCTGCATCTCCAGCTTCGGCGGCAGGCCGCAGATCATCGAGGCGGTCTGCGGGCGCATTTGCGCCTCGAAGGCGAACGGATCGGCTTTGATGCGCATCTGACCGTGCGCATCAATGATCTCGAATTTATACAGCTGGCCGTTAACCGCGCCGGGGACAAACAGCTCCCAGATGCCGAGTTCGCGGCGGAAACGCATCGGATGGCGGCGGCCATCCCAGAAGTTAAACTCGCCTACCACCGAAACGCGCTGCGCGTTCGGGGCCCAGACGGCGAAGCGCGTGCCGGCAACGCCATCAATGGTGGTGCCGTGCGCGCCGAGCGTTTCATACGGCCGCAGGTGCGTGCCTTCGGCCAGCAGCCAGGCATCCATCTCCGCCAGCAACGGGCCAAAGCGGTAGGCATCGTCGATCAGGTTTTGCTGGCCGTGCCAGTTGACTGCCAGCTGGTAGCGAAACAGGTTTTTACGGCGCGGGATCACGCCGCTGAAGAAGCCGCGCGAATCAAGACATTTAAGCTGGGCGCATTTGCGGCCGGTGTTGGTTTCAATCACCCAGACTTCGGATGCATCCGGTAACAGCGCACGCACTTCAAGACCTTGTGTGGTCTGGTGCATCCCCAGTACTGAGAAGGGGTCGGCATAATTCCCGGCGAAAAGGGCATTGATCGCATGGCGATCGGGAAGCTCTGACATGACTTTCTTCCTATGATTTTTTGCGCAGGCGACCGGAGAGACAGGATTGTCGCTATAGGTGCGCTGCTTTTCATGAGCCATACATACAGCAGCAAGGAAGGACACCCTCCGTGGGAAAGATCCTGGCCGTGTACAACAACTATTCCATTCGCAAAGTAAAAACAGTTAACAACCGGCACATCACTGTTAAATCATAGCTTGGGGTTGGCAGAAGCCAGGGTGGAACGCAAAAAATTGTTATCGGGCGAGCAAAAAGGGGAAGCTGATCACTTGTCGGGCGCAATTTGGGTTAAGTTTTGCACTCCCGTGGAAAGAAAAAAGGCCGGGAAACCCCGGCCTGTCTGGATTCGCGCTGCGCTTAGTCGATCAGCAAACGCAGCATGCGACGCAGCGGTTCGGCAGCGCCCCACAGTAACTGATCGCCGACGGTGAAGGCCGACAGATACTCCGGCCCCATGTTCAGCTTACGCAGACGGCCCACCGGCGTGGTCAGCGTACCGGTCACCGCAGCAGGCGTCAGTTCACGCATGGTAATGTCGCGATCGTTCGGCACCACTTTCACCCACTCGTTGTGCGCGGCCAGCAGCTGTTCGATTTCGTTCAGCGGCACATCTTTTTTCAGCTTCAACGTGAACGCCTGACTGTGGCAGCGCAGCGCGCCGACGCGCACGCACAGGCCATCGACCGGAATGGTGTGACGGGTCGAGAGAATTTTGTTGGTCTCCGCCTGGCCTTTCCACTCTTCGCGGCTCTGGCCGTTGTCCAGCTGCTTGTCGATCCACGGGATCAGGCTGCCGGCCAGCGGTACGCCGAAGTTGTCGGTCGGCAGCGTGCCGGAACGGGTAAAATCAGTCACGCTGCGCTCGATGTCGAGAATGGCGGAGGCCGGGTTTTGCAGCGAAGTCGCAACGTGGTCGTGCAGCATGCCCATCTGGGTCAGCAGTTCGCGCATATGGCGCGCGCCGCCGCCGGAAGCCGCCTGATACGTCGCGACGGAGGCCCACTCGACCAGGTCGTTAGCGAACAGTCCGCCCAGCGACATCAGCATCAGGCTGACGGTGCAGTTACCGCCGACAAAGGTTTTGATGCCGCTGTCGAGGCCCTGACGAATCACCTGATGGTTGACCGGATCAAGAATAATGATGGCGTCATCTTTCATGCGCAGCGTGGAGGCCGCATCAATCCAGTAGCCCTGCCAGCCGCTCTCGCGCAGCTTCAGGTAGACTTCACTGGTATAATCGCCGCCCTGGCAGGTGATGATGATATCCAGCGCCTTCAGCGCCTCAATATCAAACGCATCCTGCAGCGCACCGGTCGACTTACCGCCAAACGTCGGCGCAGCCTGACCCAGTTGCGAAGTGGAGAAGAAGACCGGATTGATCACATCGAAATCGCGTTCTTCGCTCATACGTGACATCAGCACAGAGCCGACCATGCCACGCCAACCAATAAAACCTACATTCTTCATTTTCTGTCCGTCTCAGGAACTCGGGCCGGGGCCTGGGTGGTGCGAAAAAAGACCAGCGCCAGCAACGCGCCAGTCTGCGTAATAATCAGGTTTACCTATGACCCACAACTCTACAAAATGCAGCACTTCTGGCAAGTGAATTAATTCGATTGCGCTAACTTTTTCAGCAGTACAACTTATAACGGCTGTGGCCGACCTGAAGGGATGGTTTACCTCTGATGACTGAAATGATATCCGCGACCATATTGTTGCTGTTGATTATGGACCCGCTGGGCAACCTGCCGATTTTCATGTCGGTGCTGAAGCACCTGGAGCCGAAGCGCCGCCGCGTAGTGCTGATGCGCGAGATGCTGATCGCCTTGATTCTGATGCTGCTGTTCCTGTTCGCCGGTGAACGCATCCTGGCGTTTCTTAATCTGCGCACCGAAACGGTGTCGATTTCCGGCGGCATCATTCTGTTTTTGATCGCCATTCGCATGATTTTCCCGTCCGGCGAGACCAGCACCAGCGGCCTGCCCGCCGGCGAAGAGCCGTTCCTGGTGCCGCTGGCGATCCCGCTGGTCGCCGGGCCCTCGCTGCTCGCCACCCTGATGCTGCTGTCACATCAGTATCCCAATCAGATGACGCACCTGGTCGGCGCCCTGCTGATTGCCTGGGGCGTCACGGTAGTGATTCTGCTGATGTCCGGCCTGTTCCTGCGCCTGCTGGGGGATAAAGGCGTCAACGCGCTGGAGCGATTAATGGGTTTGATCCTGATTATGCTGGCGACGCAGATGTTCCTGGACGGGATTCGGGTTTACCTGAAGCTATAGCGTTTCGCATGGTGGCGGCGCTAATTAATAATACCAGGAATGGCATGATTCAACACATGTTATTGCCTGGTATTTAATAGACAACATTCAGGTTCACAACACGCGTTATCCGTTTTATCGTAAAATCTCTACTTTACGTGTTTTTCGACGGTGAACAGCTTGCTGTCTCTCATCATTTTTGTGGTGGTTAGAATAAAATGGCGTTGACTCTCTTATTAACATCCATAAAGAATGGATTGATTAAGACATTTGATTATAGTGGCAAAGATAGCCGCTTATGCTACATCATTTTTATGATGTTCCAGATTATCTGGTTTTGTTGTTATCTCAGTGTGTTCGCTTCACCCACGAATGAAATAGCATGGATTCCTTTACTGCTTTTCGTTCTGCCATCGCTGGCTTGTGGCAGCAGAAGAATAAACGATGCGGGATATTCACGGGGAGTATTTATTCTTTTGATCGTTGCGCCTTATTTACTGTTTCCTTTTCTGGCTTTTCCTGCATCAGTAAAAAAAGAATAAATCGGGCTGGCCCGTGTAGGGGTTCCTGGTGCTTGCATATTTATATGAGGTGAGGATTAGTGCGCCAGTGGAATATTTTTGAATGACTATTTATGACGCCACGCTGCCCGTTGAGTGTTTGCGGTCGCCATGAATGGCGACCCTACAAGGTTATTGCGCGTTTTTGCAGAGGGCGCATTTATTGCGCCCTCTGCAAGGTTATCGCGTGTTTTTTGTAGGGTGCGCATTTATGCGCACCGGCATCAACAGGTCGATGGTGAGTAACCGATCGCCATTGATGACCACCGGTACGCATGCCCCGTTATTTCTGCTTCTTCTCAATCGTTTTACCCGACCAGTAACCCGCCAGCAGCGAACCGGAGAGGTTGTGCCACACCGAGAACAGTGCGCCGGGCAGTGCGGCCAGCGGTGAGAAGTACAGTTTGCCTAGCGTGGCCGCCAGTCCGGAGTTCTGCATACCGACTTCCAGCGCCAGCGTGCGGCAGGTGGATTCGTCAAAGCCAAACAGCTTGCCACCCCAGTAGCCGCCGAGCAGCCCAATGGCGTTGTGCAGGATCACCGCCGCGATCACCATCAGCCCTACCGAGCCGATAAAGCCCTGGCTACCGGCGACCACCGCGCTAATGATCAGCAGAATACACACCATCGAAAACGCCGGCAGATACGGCTCAACGCGGCGCACCACGCTGTTCATGGAGTGGTGAATAATCAGGCCAATCCCAATCGGGATCACCACGATTTTGACGATGCTGAGCAGCATGCCCACCACATCGACCTGAATGTGGGTATCTACGTAGAAGCGCGTCAGCAACGGCGTCGCGAACACGCCCACCAGCGCCGAAACCGACGAGATGGTCACCGACAGCGCCACATCGCCCTTCGCCAGATAAATCATCACGTTCGAGGCTGTCCCGCTGGCCACGCTGCCGACCAGGATCATCCCGGCGGCCAGATCCGGCGGCATCTGGAACAGTTTCGCCAGCGCCCAGGCCGCCAGCGGCATCACCAGATAGTGCAGGAACGTGCCGGCAACCACCGGCGCCGGACGCACCAGCACGCGTTTAAAATCATCAATGTTGAGCGTCACGCCCATGCCGAACATGATCAGCATCAGCAGGTAGGTTACCCACGGCCCGATGCCGAGGAAGGTGGACGGCGAATAATAGGCTGCAACGGACAGCAGTACGGCCCAGAGCGGAAACAGGCGGGTGAGTTTGGCGAGCATGAAGAAATGTCCTTAGCGTTTTACTTAATTGGTTTTTTGCCACAGATGAAAAGGCGTGCGGGGAACGACCGCAGCGACCTGCGCCGGATCATAACATTTCATTATCATAAGCGTGGCCGACGACAGAAAATGCCTATCGGCTGCTAAAGATCGCCGGGCAGACACGGGCATTCCGCTGGCATTTGTCCGAAATAGCGTCAGGCTGAACGGCAGAGATAAAAAAAGCCGGACATTGTCCGGCTTCAGGTAACTTACGCGTCAATTAAGATTCGAACAGATTCTTATGCAGCGCGCGCACCACTTCTTCCGCATCCGGCGTTGGCACCAGGAAGCACAGGTTGTAGCTGCTTGCGCCGTAGCAAATCATGCGCAGGTTAAACGGCTCCAGCGCGCCGAACACCTCTTTGCCGACGCCGCAGGCTTTCGACAGATTGTTGCCGATGATCGCCACCAGCGCCAGATTCTCTTCCACTTCCACCCGGCACAGGGAAGAGAGCTCGGTCAGCAGCGCCTGGGTCAGCAGACTGTCGGCGGTGCTGGTCGAACCGGTGGTATCCAGCGTCAGCGCCACGCTCACTTCCGAGGTGGTAACCAGATCAACCGAAATACTGTGGCGTGCCAGGATAGCAAACACTTCCGCCAGGAAGCCGTGCGCGTGCAGCATGTTCAGGCTGTGCAGCGTCAGCAGCGTCTGTTTGCGCCGCAGTGCCAGCGCGCGGAACAGCGGCGGATTTTTAGTCTCGTTGCAGACGCGCGTGCCGCCCGCCGCCGGATCTTTGCTTGAGCCGACAAACACCGGAATATCACTGCGCACCGCCGGCAGCAGCGTCGCCGGATGCAGCACTTTCGCGCCGAAGATTGCCATCTCCGCCGCTTCTTCAAAGGTGATCTCTTCGATGCGTTTCGCCTGCGGCACCACGCGCGGGTCGGTGGTGTAGATGCCCGCCACGTCGGTCCAGATATCCACGCGCGTCGCCTGCAGCGCTTCGCCGAGCAGCGCAGCGGTGTAATCGCTGCCGCCACGGCCGAGCGTGGTGGTGCGACCTTTGCCTTCGCTGCCGATGAAGCCCTGCGTGATCACCAGCGCTTCTGCGGTGCGCGGCTGCAGCTGAGCCGCTGCCAGCGTTTTCAGCTCGGCTACGTCCGGCTCGGCGCGGCCGAAACGGTCGCTGGTGCGCATCACTTTGCGGACGTCAAACCACTCGGCATTCACCTGGCGCTCGCGCAGGATCTCCACGAACAGCAGGCTCGACATCAGTTCGCCGTGGCTCACCAGCTCATCGGTCAGCGCAGTCGAACGGGCTAATGCCGCCGCTTCCGCCAGCATGATGATGTTCTCCAGCATGCGATCAATCTCCTGACGGATGACGTCCGGCGACTGCAGGCGATCGATGATGGCATATTGAATGGTGCGGATTTGATCCAGCAGATAAGCGCGCTGCTCGAGTTCCTGGCCTTCAGCCAGCGAAACCAGCAGGTTAGTCACGCCCGCCGAGGCAGAGAGCACCACCAGACGGGTATTGGCATCAGACAGCACGACGTCCGCGCTGCGGTTCATGGCATCGAAATCGGCAACGCTGGTGCCGCCAAATTTTGCCACGATCAACGATTGAGACATGTAACAAAACCTCGTGTCAGGTTATCTCCTCCCATTCGCGGAAGAGAAGATCGGGTAACAGCCTTGGCACAAGAGAAGAGCAGAATTGGACAGACAAGATCAGGAGATGAGTCACCAAAAGCACTTCACCTTGCGAAACGTCCGACTGCGGACGCTTCTGGTGACAACCCAGAGGATTCAGCCCCTGCAGCCGACAGCACAACACTCCGCGTGTTGCACCACCTCGGCGTCGCACCCCCTGATGTGTTCTCGCTGGATACGGATCCTCAAACACACTGCCTGGGCGACGCGCCTCTTCTGGCTTGCACCCGGAGGTGCAAGTCGCGCGCACAAAATACTGATTAATTGTTCCGCTGTCCAGCCTTGCGGCGCCGGGAAAATTCATTTTTACACTTATGCAGCGCATTGCTAAACAAACCCGGCAGCCGCCAGCCGCCTAAAGTAGTCAGCGGTGCGAAAAAACCGGTGTTTTGCTGATGCCGCGCAGAGTAATGCGCGGCGAACCGGCCGACAATCGCCGCCGGATTTACCTGAAACGCTGCGGCTGGCGTCACAAATTTTTTCCTTTCAGTTGCAACTGTGGTCATACTGAAACGCGTGCAAGCCGTAACAAATGCTCAGCATGCCGGGCCAGACAGGATGCGCCCGGATGGAATGACGGTTCTTATATCAACAAGAGTGTTGCCATGAAAAATATCAACCCGACACAAACCGCAGCCTGGAAAGCGCTGCAGCAGCATTTTGATCAGATGAAATCGGTAGAGATTGCCGACCTGTTTGCGCAGGATGCCGATCGTTTTGCGAAATTCTCTGCCACCTTTGATGATCAGATGCTGGTGGATTTCTCAAAAAACCGCATCACCCAGGAAACCCTCGACAAACTCCAGGCGCTGGCGAAAGAGACCGATCTGGCGGGCGCCATCAAATCCATGTTCTCCGGTGAGAAGATTAACCGCACCGAAGATCGCGCCGTGCTGCACGTGGCCCTGCGCAACCGCAGCAACACACCAATCCTCGTGGATGGCAAAGATGTAATGCCGGAAGTGAACGCGGTGCTGGCGAAGATGAAAGCCTTCTCAGAACGCATCATCAGCGGCGAGTGGAAAGGCTACACCGGCAAGCCGATTACAGATGTGGTGAACATCGGTATCGGCGGTTCAGACCTCGGCCCGTTCATGGTGACCGAAGCGCTGCGTCCGTATAAAAACCACCTCAACATGCATTTTGTTTCCAACGTTGATGGCACGCACATTGCCGAAACGCTGAAACCGCTTAGCCCGGAAACCACGCTGTTCCTCGTGGCGTCGAAAACCTTTACCACGCAGGAAACCATGACCAACGCCCACAGCGCGCGCGACTGGTTCCTGAACACCGCCGGCGATCAGCAGCACGTGGCGAAGCACTTTGCCGCGCTCTCAACCAACGCGAAAGCGGTCGGCGAATTTGGTATTGATACCGCCAACATGTTCGAGTTCTGGGACTGGGTCGGTGGCCGCTACTCACTGTGGTCCGCCATCGGTCTGTCGATCATCCTGTCCATTGGCTTCGAAAACTTCGAACAGCTGCTGAGCGGCGCGCATGCCATGGACCAGCACTTCGCGAACACGCCAGCGGAGCAAAACCTGCCGGTGCTGCTGGCGCTGATTGGTATCTGGTACAACAACTTCTTCGGTGCCGAAACCGAAGCAATTCTGCCGTACGACCAGTACATGCACCGGTTTGCCGCTTACTTCCAGCAGGGCAACATGGAGTCCAACGGTAAGTACGTCGACCGCGACGGCAATCCGGTGGATTACCAGACCGGCCCGATTATCTGGGGTGAGCCCGGCACCAACGGACAGCACGCGTTTTATCAGCTGATTCATCAGGGTACCAAGCTGATTCCATGCGACTTCATTGCGCCGGCGCAGACCCACAATGCGCTGGCCGATCACCACCAGAAGCTGCTTTCCAACTTCTTTGCGCAGACCGAAGCGCTGGCGTTTGGTAAAGCCCGTGACGTGGTAGAGAAAGAGTTTACCGATGCCGGGAAATCAGCGGAGTCCGTCGCGCATATCGTGCCGTTCAAGGTGTTTGAAGGTAACCGTCCGACCAACTCGATTCTGCTGCGTGAAATCACCCCGTTCAGCCTCGGCGCGCTGATTGCGCTGTACGAGCACAAGATCTTCACTCAGGGCGCGATCCTCAACATCTTCACCTTTGATCAGTGGGGCGTTGAGCTCGGCAAACAGCTGGCTAACCGTATTCTGCCGGAGCTGGAAAATGACGCGCCAATTAACAGCCACGATAGCTCCACCAATGGCTTAATTAATCGCTATAAATCCTGGCGTTAATTCACCACTCAGGTTCATCAGGCGGCAGCTCCTGCCGCCTTTTTTCTGCCCCGATTTACCGATCCCGCTGAAATAAGCCGGTTTCACTGCTGCGCTGCGGTTAGAAAATTCTTAAAATGCCCTAAGGAAAATCGGAAGATGCCAGGATTGCCAGCCGGTTCATTGGGTAAAAAATGGATCTGATTTTGCCGCCATGCTTACCTAAGTGACTGATTAATTTTTCCTTTCTATTTTACTGCCTTCAGGAAAATCTGATTATTCCTATTCCGTGCCATTTTTTAATGCAAAAGTGAAAAATGCTGCTGTGCTATAACGTCCTGCGCAAATATTCCAGCCAGCGAAAAAAGCGCAATTAAAAAAAGCAGCTAACGCCAATTCGCCTTATTTATCACCAGAAATGTCCTGCTTAATCCCCCTCTTTTTCTGGCGCTGAACTCTGGTAATTTGTTGCCCTATACTGAACGCGCCTTCAAGGCTGCCCTGAATACTTCCCCGCTGTCGCCCGGCGGCCCGGGAAACATTATTGCGCGCTGACCACGGTTAGCCAGCTGCATGCGGCCCAGCGGCCATCGGACGGCAGCGTACGGTATGACGGGTAATATCCTTCATTCACGTTTTATCAAGATGCAGGAAACGTTGTTATGAAAAAACTGATGGTTGCCGGTGCAGCCTTACTTTACGTTGCCGTTTCTTCCGCTGCGATTGCCGCACCGGAAGAAGCCGGTGCTGCAGCAGGCGCGCAGGCGGGAGCAATCTCGACCGGTGCGACCACCGCTGTGGGTATCGGCGCACTCGGTGCGTTAGTGGGTCTCGGCGTTGCCGCTGCTGGCGGTGGCGACGGTGCAAATACCGGTACAACAACCACTACCACAACGAGCACCACTCGTTGATGTAGCACCTTTAAACATAACCACACAGTCGTGTGGTTATTTTTTGTTTTTTTGCCTCTATTGAGACAGGGATACACAGTGCGCCGACTCTCTTTGCTGCTTCTTTGCCTGTTGCTGCAGGCTTGCACACAAACGCAAAAAGGCCTCGAACAGACCGTGATGCTCGCCATCAGCGGTCCGGACGATGTCACCGTCAGCGATGAACAAATCGCTACTCTGCCCTATGCCAGCCTGTATGCGCGCGTCGATAACGGTCCGCGCATCTTTGTGGTGTTGGGCTACCTGGAAAACGGCCAGCAGAAATGGGTAACCCAGGATAAAGCCATGCTGGTGATGCAGCACGGCCGCCTGGTGAAAACCCTCGGCCTGCGCGACAACCTGCAGGCCGTCAGTAACCTGGCGCAGGATCCGCTGGCCGATGGGCTGCGGCTGCAAAATGGCGCGCAGTGGACGCGCGTCGTGCAGTGGCGCGAGCAGGACAACGTGCGCGCCGCCACCGCCCACTCCACCTTTCAGCGCGGCGACGATGAAGTGCTGAACCTCGCCGGCGAGCGGGTGCCCTGCCGCGTCTGGCACGAAACGGTAGAGATGGAGAGCCCCGGCGTCAGCTGGCAGAACACCTTCTGGATCGATAACCGCGACGGTACGGTGCTGCAGGCGCAGCAGATGCTGGCGGCTGACCAGTTCCCGATTGCAACCACCCTTCTGAAGCCGGCGAAATCATGAAAAAAATCAATTCTTTGCTGGCGGCACTCGCCCTCGCGGCGGCCAGCCACGCGCTGGCGGATAGCCAGGTGACGGTACACCCTGCGCACGATCAGCGCAGTTTCCAGATCGATCATGCCAGCACGCTGAGCGAACTGGTAACGAACCCGGCGCTGCACAGCTGGTGGCCGGGCACGGTGATTGCCGAACGCGGTGCGACCGCCGTGGCGCAGCAGCAGCACGCTCAGCTGCTCGCGGATCTGCGCGCCTGGCAGGCCGACAGCGGTACTTCACTGGCCGCAACCATCGGCAGCGTAATTCAGCAGCTCAGCGCCCTGCAGGTTACCGGGCGCCAGTTTACTTCGCTCGATCCCGACTGGGTGCGGCTGCGTCCGGAAGCCAACCGTAAACTGCAGGGCAGCTACGACCTGTACATCGTGGCAGCGCCGACGCAGGTACGGGTGATGGGCGCACTCAGCCATCCCGGCAGTGAGAGCTGGCAGCCAGGACGCACGGTGCGTGACTACCTCGCGCCGCATGCGCGTTTATCGGGTGCCGAGCGCAGCGTGGCCACGGTGATTGCGCCGTCAGGTGAGACGCAGCAGGTGCCGATCGCTTACTGGAATCAGCGGCATGTTGAAGTTGAGCCTGGCAGCACCATCTGGCTGGGCTTTTCCACATGGAGCCTGCCCTGGGGCCAGCCTGATTTGAATGCGCGCATGCTTTCCGTTCTGACTCACCGGATGCCAGACTGATGAAAAAACAATTACTCCTCAGCCTGTTGGCTGCTTCTGTCGCCGCCGCATGCCAGGTGCAGGCGGAAACCTGGCCGGAACCGGTCGGTCCTTCACAATCTGATTTTGGCGGCGTGGGCCTGATGCAAACGCCGACTGCGCGCATGGCAAATGAGGGCGAATTTAGCCTGAACTTCCGCGATAATGATCAATATCGCTACTATTCTGCGTCATTGCAGCTGTTCCCATGGCTGGAAACCACGGTGCGCTATACCGACGTACGCACCCGCCGCTACAGTGCGGTGGAAGGCTTCAGCGGTAACCAGAGCTATAAAGACAAAGCCTTCGACCTGAAACTGCGCCTGTGGCAGGAGAGCTTCTGGCTGCCGGAAGTGGCGGTCGGTTCGCGCGATTTGGGCGGTACCGGCCTGTTCGACAGTGAATATCTGGTGGCGAGTAAAGCCTGGGGACCGTTTGATTTCAGTCTCGGGCTGGGCTGGGGCTATCTCGGCAACAGCGGCACCATCAAAAACCCGTTCTGCTCCTACAGCGATAGCTTCTGCAGCCGCACCGGCGGCGGTTCGGCGGGTTCCATTAACGGCTCGCAGATGTTCCACGGTCCGGCGGCACTGTTTGGTGGCATCGAATACCAGACGCCGTGGCAGCCGCTGCGTCTCAAGCTGGAGTATGAAGGCAACGATTATCAGGACGATTTTGCCGGCAGGCTGGAGCAGCGCAGTAAGGTCAACGTTGGCGCAATCTATCGCCTTACCGACTGGGCGGATATCAACGCCAGCTACGAGCGCGGCAATACCTTTATGTTTGGCGTGACCGTGCGCACCAACTTTAATTCGTTACACCAGTCGCACCTTGATAGCGCAAAACCGGCTTATCAGCCACAGCCGCAGGGCGATCTGCTGCAGCCGACGGTGGTCGCTAATCAGCTTACCGATCTGAAATACAATGCCGGACTGGATGGTCCGCGCATCCAGACCAAAGGCCGCACGCTATACGTTTCCGGTGAGCAGACTAAATATCGCGACACGCGCGAAGGCGTTGACCGCGCTAACCGCATTATCATGAACAATCTGCCGGCTGGCATTGATACGATTGAAGTCACCGAGTCGCGCTTTAACATGCCGCAGGTCACCACGCGCACCGATGTGGTCAGCCTGAATAACGAACTGCGCGGCTATCCGCTCGGCCACGAGCAGCCGCTGCAGCAGACGCGTGAAGAACCGATCGATCCGGGCACCACCGAACAGGGCTATTTCATCCGTAAGGATCGCCTCAACTACAGCCTGTCGCCGGTGCTGAACCAGTCGGTCGGCGGCCCGGAAAGCTTCTACATGTATCAGCTCGGCGTAATGGGCAATGTCGATTACTGGCTGACCGATCACTGGCTGATTGGCGGCAGCCTGTTTGGCAACATCGCCAACAACTATGACAAGTTCAACTACAACGGCGCGCCAGCCGACTCGACGCTGCCGCGCGTGCGCACCCACATTCGCGACTACGTGGAGAACAACGTTTACGTGAATGATCTGCAGGCCAACTACATGCGCTATCTCGGCAATGGCTTCTACGGCCAGGTGTACGGTGGCTATCTGGAAACCATGTATGGCGGCGTGGGCGGCGAGCTGTTGTATCGCCCGGTGGACAGCAACTGGGCTTTCGGTCTCGATGCGAACTACGTGAAGCAGCGTGACTGGGACAACATGATGCAGTTCACCGACTATAAGGCGCCGACCGGGCACCTTACCGCTTACTGGCGTCCGTGGTTCATGCAGGATGTGCTGGTGAAAGCCAGCGTCGGTGAATATCTGGCGAAGGACAAAGGGGTCACGCTGGATGTGTCGAAGCGCTTTGACAGCGGCGTGATGGTCGGCTTCTACGCCACCAAAACCAACGTGTCAGCCGAAGCGTATGGCGAAGGGGATTTCACCAAAGGTTTCTATATTTCGATTCCGATGGATCTGTTTACCGTCACGCCAACCCGTGGCCGTGCGCAGGTGAACTGGGTGCCGCTGACGCGTGACGGTGGTCAGATGCTGGGCCGTAAGTACCAGCTGTACGATCTGACCGCCGATCGCGATGCGCGTTTTAATTAAATTGCAGCGCGGGGTTAAACCCGCGCCATTTAACGGTGCGCATTAATGCGCACCCTACGTGAACCATGTAGGGTCGCCATTGATGGCGACCGCCTGCCAGCATTTCATTGCGCGCGCTCTGCGCCGGCAATTCATCAATCCGCGTCGTAGCCTAAATTCGGTGCCAGCCAGCGCTCGACGTCGCTGACGCTCATGCCTTTACGCGCCGCGTAATCTTCCACCTGGTCGCGCTGAATCTGCGCCACGGCGAAATATTTACTCTCCGGATGACTAAAATACCAGCCGGACACCGCGGCACCGGGCCACATGGCAAAGGATTCGGTCAGCTTCATGCCGGTGTGATGCTCCACATCCAGCAGCTGCCAGATTTGTGCCTTCTCAGTGTGTTCCGGACAGGCCGGATAGCCCGGCGCCGGACGAATGCCCTGGTAATTTTCGCGAATCAGCTCGGCATTGCTGAGATTTTCATGGGCGGCATAGCCCCAGATCACCTTACGCACGCGCTCATGCAGGTATTCGGCAAACGCCTCCGCCAGGCGATCCGCCACCGCTTTCACCATGATTTTGTTGTAATCATCGTGTTGCTGGTCGAACGCCGCCGCCAGCGCATCCTCCTCCAGCCCGCCGGTGACGGCAAACGCGCCGAGATAATCTGCTTTACCACTGGATTTCGGCGCCACGAAGTCCGCCAGACAGTAGTTGGCAAAGTCGGTTTTTTCCGTTTGCTGACGCAAATGATGACTGACGCACAGCACCTCGCGCCGGGTCTCGTCACGGTAGATTTCAATGTCGTCGCCAACCCGGTTAGCCGGGAAAATACCGACCACGCCGCGCGGCCTGAGCGTACCCTGCGCGCTGAGGTTGTCCAGCATCGCATTGGCATCGGCAAACAGCCGCGTGGCTTCTTCGCCCACCACCTCATCTTCCAAAATGCGCGGATATTTGCCGGCCAGCGACCAGGTCATAAAAAACGGCGTCCAGTCAATGTAGTTGCGCAGCGTATCGATACTGGCCTCCACTGCGCTGACGCCGGTACGATGCGCCACCGGTGGCGTGTAACGTTGCCAGTCAATGACGTAATGATTATCGCGCGCGGCCTGCAGCGTGACCGGCGGCGTGCGCGGCTTTTTACGCGCGTGCTGAATCCGCACGGTCTCGTACTCCTTGCGCGTGCGCGCTACGAACGCCTCTTTCAGCGTGGGCGACAGCAGCGATGAGACCACGCCGACGGTGCGCGAGGCGTTCTGCACATAGACCGTCGGGCCGCTGTAATTCTGCTCAATCTTCACCGCCGTGTGCGCTTTCGAGGTGGTGGCCCCGCCAATCAGCAGCGGCAGCGTAAAGCCCTGGCGCTCCATCTCTTTCGCCACGTTCACCATCTCGTCGAGCGACGGGGTAATCAGGCCGGAAAGTCCGATGATGTCGGCGTTTTCCTCACGCGCGGTTTTCAGGATTTTGTCGCCCGGCACCATCACGCCCAGGTCGATGATTTCGTAGTTGTTACACTGCAACACCACGCCAACAATATTTTTGCCGATGTCGTGCACGTCGCCTTTTACCGTCGCCAGCACGATTTTACCGTTGCTGCGGCCGGCCTCTTTGCTCGCCTGGATAAAGGGTTCGAGGTAGGCCACCGCCTGCTTCATCACGCGCGCCGATTTCACCACCTGCGGCAGGAACATTTTGCCCTCGCCAAACAGATCGCCGACCACATTCATGCCGGACATCAGCGGCCCTTCAATGACTTCAATCGGCCGTGCCGCGGCCTGGCGCGCCTCTTCGGTGTCCTGCTCGATAAACTCGGTGATGCCTTTCACCAGCGAATATTCCAGCCGCTTCACCACGTCCCAGCTGCGCCATTCGGCCTGCTGCTTGTCCTGCTCACCCTCGCCTTTGTTGCCGCGATACTTCTCCGCCAGCGCCAGCAGTCGCTCGGTGCCATCGTCGCGCCGGTTGAGGATCACGTCCTCAACCGCATCGCGCAGCTCCGCCGGCAGATCGTCATAAATCGCCAGCTGACCGGCGTTGACGATGCCCATGTCCATGCCGTTGCGGATGGCATAGTAGAGGAACACCGCGTGAATCGCCTCGCGCACCGGTTCGTTACCGCGGAACGAGAACGACACGTTGGAGACGCCGCCGGAGATCATCGCGTGCGGCAGTTCGCGTTTGATGTCTTCACAGGCACCGATGAAATCCATCGCGTAGTTGTTGTGCTCTTCGATGCCGGTAGCCACGGCAAAGATATTGGGGTCGAAAATGATGTCTTCCGGCGGGAAACCGACCTCTTCGGTGAGAATGTGGTAGGCGCGGCGGCAGATCTCAATTTTGCGCGCGCGGGTGTCCGCCTGGCCAACTTCGTCGAACGCCATCACCACCACCGCCGCGCCGTAGCGCCGCACTTTGCGCGCGTGCGCAATAAACGGCTCGACGCCCTCTTTCATCGAGATGGAGTTGACGATGCCTTTGCCCTGAATGCACTGCAGACCTTTCTCAATCACCTCCCATTTCGAGGAGTCGATCATGATCGGCACACGCGCAATATCCGGCTCACCGGCAATCAGGTTGAGAAAGCGCACCATGGCCGCTTCCGCATCCAGCATGCCTTCATCCATATTGATATCGATAATCTGCGCGCCGTTTTCCACCTGCTGGCGCGCCACGTCCAGCGCTTCGTTGTACTTCTCTTCTTTAATCAGGCGCTTAAATTTGGCCGAGCCGGTCACGTTAGTGCGCTCACCCACGTTGACGAACAGTGAATCGGCCTGAATATTGAGCGGTTCGAGGCCAGACAAACGGCAGGCGACGGCTATTTCCGGCAGCGGCCGCGGTGGCACGCCCTCGACCGCTGCCGCCATCGCCGCAATGTGCTGCGGCGTGGTGCCACAGCAGCCACCAATAATGTTGAGGAAACCGGCGCGCGCCCACTCGCCAATCTGCGCCGCCATCGTCGCCGCATCAAGGTCATATTCGCCGAAGGCATTTGGCAGACCGGCGTTGGGGTGGGCGCTGACATAGCCTTCCGCAATGCGCGACAGCTCCTGCACATACTGGCGCAGTTCGTCCGGGCCAAGCGCGCAGTTGAGGCCGAACGACAGCGGCTCCGCGTGGCGCAGTGAGTTGTAGAATCCTTCCGTGGTCTGGCCGGAGAGCGTACGGCCTGACGCATCGGTAATGGTGCCGGAGATCATCAGCGGCAGCGTCACGCCCATCGCTTCCATCTCACTCTGTACCGCATAGATCGCCGCTTTGGCATTCAGGGTATCGAACACCGTTTCGATCATGATGATGTCAGCACCGCCGCTAATCAGCGCATGGGTCGATTCGCGGTAGGCGTCCACCAGCTGATTGAAGGTGATGTTACGAAACGCGGGATCGTTGACGTCAGGCGAGATCGAGCAGGTGCGGTTGGTCGGGCCGAGCACGCCAGCAACGTAGCGCGGGCGATCGGGCGTTTTTGCCGTCCACGCGTCGGCGCAGGCGCGCGCCAGTTTCGCCGCTTCGAAGTTGATCTCCGCCGACAGCGCGGCCATTTCATAGTCGGCCATGGCAATCGGGGTGGCGTTGAAGGTGTTGGTTTCGAGAATATCCGCACCAGCCGCCAGGTAAGCATCGTGGATTTCGCGAATGACGTCCGGCTTACTCAGCACCAGCAGGTCATTATTGCCCTTCACATCGCACGGCCAGTCAGCGAAGCGGCTGCCGCGGAAATCCTGCTCATCCAGTTTGTAACTCTGGATCATGGTGCCCATGCCACCGTCCAGAATCATGATGCGTTGTGCCAGCTGCTGCTGTAGCGTTGCGGTTATATTGCTCACTCTTGCCCCATCCACGTCATTGCGTTGGCTAAATGCCAGCCAGTCATACTGGCACAACTTTACGATGAGCAAAAGTCACTCCGGGTGTGGCCTCTGGCGATAAAATGGTCAGCAGATCCGACCAGTCAGCCAGGGTTTGCATTCATGCTGTTAAAAACGAAAATGGTTTCCATACCTGCAATGACTGTGGAGATGTTATGGCAACCCCTGCGCCCGCGAAACGCGGCAAAAAACCCCGTACGGCACCGGCTGCCAGCGCACCAGCCGGTGGCCAGGTGCAGTCCCTGACGCGTGGCCTGCGTTTGCTGGAGCTGATTGCCGAATCACACGGTAGCGTGGCCCTGACCGAACTGGCACAGCAGGCCGGGCTTCCCAACTCCACCACCCATCGCCTGCTGACCACCATGCAGCAGCAGGGATTTGTGCATCAGGTAGGCGACCTTGGGCTGTGGACTATCGGTGCTCATGCCTTTGTGGTGGGCAGCAGCTTTTTGCAAAGCCGCAATCTGCTGGCGATTGTGCACCCGATTCTGCGCCGGCTGATGGAAGAAGCCGGCGAAACCGTGAATCTGGCGGTACTGGATCTGAGTGATTATCAGGCGGTGATTATTGACCAGGTACAGTGCACCCAGCTGATGCGCATGTCAGCGCCGATTGGCGGCAAGTTGCCGATGCATGCGTCCGGTGCCGGCAAAGCGTTTCTCGCTCACCTCAGCGATGAGCAGGTCACCGCTCTGCTGCACCAGAAGGGATTGCATCACTACACGCCGAAAACCCTGATGTCGCCACACAGCCTGAAAGAGAATCTGGCGCTGATCCGCAAGATGGGCTTTTCTCACGATGATGAGGAACACGCGCTCGGCCTGCGCTGCGTGGCGGCACCGATTTATGATGAACACGGTGAGCCGTTTGCCGCCATCTCCATCTCCGGCCCGCTGGCGCGCATGACCGACGACCGCATTACCGAGCTCGGGGCGCTGGTGATCCGCGCGGCGAAACAGGTGACGCTGAGCTACGCCGGCCGCTAGGCGGCCACTGACGCGTAGCGCGCGCTGAAACGCTGTCCGGCGCGCCACGCCATCACCTCTTCAATATGCCCGGCACGGATCCGCGCCTGCAGCGCGCGCCACCAGCCGGGATCGAACAACTGCGGATGCAGCGC